>JAHWKP010000045.1 GCA_019347775.1 Actinomycetota bacterium
AGGACGATCATCACCAGCGAGGTCACCAAGGCATCGAACACCTGTCGGGTGACTGTGATCTTCGGGCTGCTCATGCGTGGGCCTCTGGTTCGACGCCGCCACCGGCGTGCGCGAGCGAAAGGCGAGGGTCGGCCAACGTCGCAGTGATATCCAGCACCAGCAAGTCGTCGCCGACGATCGGAGTCGCCACGGATGTCGATCCGCCCGGGGCTGGAGATGCCCCAGCGATGTTCTGCGGACGCACCGTCGTCTGACCTTCGACCGCGTCGACCCCCAACCCCAATCGCGAGTCGCCGTCTTCAATGATCAGAAGCAGTGGATCACTCGCAGTCGCCTACATGGCGATGATCGAAACGGCCGATCGGTGACGCCGTCGCGCAGCGCGATCGGCTTGAGGTCGTGGCAGGCCGAGGTCCGCCGCGACCGAATCCGCTATCGACTTGGCGCGAATGGCCGGTCTCTATCCGCCTTCGCCGAGCAGAAGCTGGAGGAGGCTGCAGCCGACAGGATCCGGTCCGAATCGGTGGACGTCGATCTCGAGGGTTTCCCGGTCGTAGCGCGGGTACTTGTCAAGGGCGAGGTCGCCCAGGTCGAGTACCGCTGGGGAAGTCCTCTGCTCGGCCGGGTGCGAGCGCAATCGCTGGAGGTCTCCTTGAGAGGCGTGGGACTCGCTCGTAGCGACCTGCTCAATGGCGACGTCCGGATCGAAGGAGTCGAAGCCGGCGAGTTGGAGGTGAAGATTCCGCTGTCAGAAATCGGCCGCCTGCTTGAGCGAGACGTCCGCATTCACCAGGGCCAGATCGTGGTCAGCCTCACCCCGGCGACCGAAGTGGTCGGATCGGTGTCTGCCTCCGCGGACGGCCTCGTTCTGACCGCCGGGCCGCTCGAACCTGTCGCCGCCGACTTCGACCGGGGCATCATGCCGTGTGCACCCCGGGTCACACTGGACAACCGTCTCGTGCTCCTGCGGTGCTCGTTCCGGGGGTTGCCTCCGCTGTTCCGCTCCTAGGCTCCGATCGCAATGCGGGTAATCGCCTATGTCCCCGACCTCATCGACCAGAGCAGGATCACGACGATCGAGCCTGCGGCCGAGTTCGTCGACCGGCCTTCAGACCTGGCATCGGCATCCGAGGGCGCCGACCTAGCCCTCGTCGACATCTCGAGGAAAGGCGCGGTAGACGTTTTGAGCGGCCTGCAGTGTTCCCGGGTGGTCGGCTTCACCAACCACACCGACCGGACGACAATGGAGAACGCCCGTGCTGCGGGGGCAGTGGTCATGGCCCGATCGGAGTTCTTCATCCATCTCGAAGAACTCCTCTTGGGTCCTGACGCCTAAGACCGGCCGTCCTCCGCCGAACCCTCCCCGAGGCCGTTCACACGATCGCAACAACTGAGTGACCCAGGGGTAACGCCACTTCTGCATCCTGCCTTCATCCGCTCAACCGAAGGGAGGGTCCTTGCCCGAAATCGATTCTGGTGACACTGCTTGGGTGCTCATGTCGATCGCCCTGGTGCTGTTCATGGTGCCTGGGCTCGCGTTCTTCTACGCCGGCATGGTCAGATCCAAAAACGTGCTCGGGATGCTCATGCAGAACTTCTTCTCGCTGGGTCTAGTGAGTGTCCTGTGGGTCCTGCTCGGATTCAGCCTCGCCTTCGGCGAGGACCTCGGCGGCGGGTTTGTAGGAGCACTCGACTTCGTCGGCCTGGCTGGCCTGGGCGAGATCCCTGGACTCGAAGGGGCGCTCACAATCCCGCCCATCGCCTTCGTCGCCTTTCAGATGATGTTTGCGGTGATCACACCCGCACTGATCACCGGCGCGATAGCCGACCGTATGAAGTTCGCGGCTTGGGTCGTGTTCCTCGCGGTCTGGTCGGTGCTCGTCTATGCCCCCGTCGCCCACTGGGTCTTCAGCCCCGGAGGCTGGCTATTCCAGCGAGGCGCCCTCGACTTCGCCGGTGGGACAGTGGTTCACATAAACGCCGGCGTAGCCGCCCTGGCGCTCATCGTCGTTCTTGGGCGGAGACGGGGATGGCCCGGGGAGGCGATGCCCCCGCACTCGCTGCCACTCACGCTGCTGGGCACAGGGATCCTCTGGTTCGGCTGGTTCGGGTTCAACGCCGGTTCGGCCCTGGGTGCCAACGGCCTGGCGGCCCAGGCTCTCATCAACACCCACATCGCGGCGGCGGCCGGGATGTGCGGCTGGTTGCTGGTGGAGCGCATAAAGGACGGCAAAGCGACGACGCTCGGCGGGGCGTCAGGAGCGGTGGCCGGGCTGGTGGCGATCACTCCGTGCGCAGGATTCGTCAACACCATGAGCGCCCTCGCCATCGGGGCGGTGGCCGGAGCCGTCTGCTTCCTAGCCATCCAGTTGAAGTACCGGCTGCGCTATGACGACTCACTCGACGTAGTGGCCGTGCATCTCGTCGGCGGCATCATCGGCTCCGTGCTGCTCGGAGTGTTCGCCGATGCCGGTGTGAACGACGCCGCTCCCGACGGATTGCTGTTCGGCGGCAACGCCGAACTCCTGGTCAACCAGTTCATTGCGGTGGGCGCCACCCTGGCCTTCTCGGGAATCCTGTCCCTGGTTCTGGCCAAGGTGATCGACTTGGCGATCGGCCTACGCGTGGACGAGGACGACGAGGCCCAAGGCCTCGACACCACCCAGCATGCAGAAACCGCATACTCATTCGGCGACGTTCGATCCCTAGGGAGGGTTGCGTAGATGAAGCTCGTGACAGCCATCGTGAAGCCCTTCAAGCTCGACGAAGTCAGGGACGTGCTGAAGGGAATGGGAGTGGAGGGAATGACCATCACCGAGGTGCAAGGGTTCGGCCGCCAGCGGGGGCAGACCGAGGTGTACCGGGGCGCGGAGTACACCGTGAACTTCGTGCCGAAGGTACGGCTCGAGGTGTTGTTGTCGGCCGATGCCGTCGACGGGATCGTCGAAGCCATCGTCGAGGCAGCGCGGACCGGCAAGATTGGCGACGGAAAGATCTGGGTGACAGACGTCGAGGGCGTCACCCGGATCCGGACCGGAGAAAAAGGATCCGACGCACTCTGAGCGCTCGTCGGGGCCGGCGGGAGCCCGGGCCTCCCCCCTTCGGCGACCGTCCTCGCCGGGCTACGCCCGGCGAGGACCCTCACCGCCAGCCACGTCGCCTGCGGGGGGGACCCGGGCTCCCGCCTCCGGCGGTTCGCGACACCCCCGGCGTCGGCAGTGACTTTTGCCGGGCCTGGGGTGACGCCCTGGACGTCTGGTTTTTGTAGGCGCTGGAAGAGAGAGAAGGTGTGGCCCTCCTTGCGGTTGGGGGGTATGGGCGGGGGGAGCTTTGTCCTCGGTCGGATGTTGATGTTTGGTTGTTGCATAAGCCGCGGGTTGGTGTAGAGGAGATCGCGGCTTCGCTTTGGTATCCGCTTTGGGATGGGGGGCTCACGCTCGGGAACGGGGTGCGGACTCCTAAGGAGGCCTTGGCGCTGGCCAATGAGGACTTGGCGACTGCCACTTCTCTACTTGGCGCCCGCGTAATCGCCGGTGACGAGGCCCTCGGTAATGACTTGATTCAGAAGGCGGCCGAACTGTGGAGAAAGCGGCCCCGCCGCGCCGTCGACTTATTGTCCGAAGACGCCGAGGCGCGACACGACCGCCACGGTGACGTTGCCTTCCTGCTCGAGCCCGAGCTCAAGTCGGGGCGCGGCGGCATCCGCGATGTCCACTGCATCCGCTGGCTGGCTGCGGCGGACGCCCGAGTTGAGGTCTTGGCCTCCGCCGCGGAATTGTCCCGAGCTCACGAGGTTCTGCTCGGCGCCCGAGTCGAGTTGCATCGGCGAGCGGTCAAGGGCGGCGATCGACTCGCTCTTCAGGAGCAAGATGCCGTCGCCGCCGCCCTTGGTGACGAGGATGCGGACTCCCTCATGCGACGGGTCTCTGCGGCCGCCAGAACGATCGCGTGGTCGCTGGATGAGGTCTTTCGCCGGGCCCGCGCTCGCCCTGGTTCGCGGGCGGCGGCGGATCGACCATTGGGCGACGGGATAGTCATCCGCGACGGTGAGGTGGCCCTGAGCTCCGCCGCCGATCTGAGTGATCCGTCGCTAGTTCTACGGGCCGCAGCGGGCGCCGCCTCCCTCGCCCTGCCGCTGTCGCGTGCTGCGCTGGTCCGTCTCGCGAGTGAGGCACCAGTCCTGCCGGATCCCTGGCCCGGCGAAGCTCTGCAGGCGTTCGTCCGACTCTTGGGCTTCGGGCCGGCGGCGGTGGAGGTAATCGAAGCGCTCGATCAACACGGGCTGATGGTAAGGATCTTGCCCGAATGGGAGGCGGTACGTCATCGCCCGCAGCGGAACGCCTACCACCGCTTCACGGTGGACCGTCACCTGTGCGAGGCGGCCGCGCAGGCGGCGGCCGTGAGCCGTTCCGTCGCCCGGCCGGACCTGCTGTTGATGGGAGCGCTGCTGCACGACATTGGCAAAGGGTTCCCCGGTGACCACACCGAGGCCGGCATGGTGGTCGTCCGGGCGATTGCCCGCCGAATGGGATTCGGCAGCGACGACATTGAGATGTTGGTGGCCATGGTCGAACACCACTTGCTGCTGCCCGACGTCGCTACCCGACGAGATCTCGAAGACGCCTCGACAGCCGAGATGGTGGCCAAGGCCGTGCGTAGTCGCGAGTTGCTCGAATTGCTGGCTGCGCTGACGGAGGCCGACTCGCTCGCGACTGGTCCTCAGGCCTGGAGCCACTGGAAGGCGGGCCTAGTGGCCGACCTGGTCAGCCGGACTGATGCCGTCCTCGCGGGCGGTTCAGCCGGGGACACCGCTCGTCCGGATTCGTGGGTGACCGCCGATCACCGCAGAATGATGGAACCGCGGGAGGTTGCGGTGTTGGCGGCCGACGGCCAGGTCCGAGTGGCGGCCCCTGATCAGCCCGGCTTGTTCTCCCGGGTTTCAGGAGCGCTTGCGCTCCACGGCCTCGACGTTCTGAGTGCCACGGCTGCTACTTCGGCCGACGGCACGATGGCGATCGAGGAGTTCCGGGTCGAGCCCGCTCTCGGCCGGGAGACGGATTGGCAAGCCGTCGCGGATGACGTTGAGCGCGCCGTGCGAGGGCGTATCGCGTTAGAAGCGCGGATCGAAGAGCGAGCCCGCGACTACCGACACACACGACCCCGCAGCGCGTCTGCAGCGGCGCCGCGGGTCACGTTCGACCTGACCGCATCGCACGCCTCGACAGTGGTGGAGGTACGCGCCGCCGACGGCGTCGGCGTGCTTTACCGGATCACCAAGGCGCTGTCGGAATGTCAGCTCGACATCAGCTCCGCCAAGGTGCAGACCCTCGGCCACGAGGTGGTCGACACCTTCTACGTGCGTGACCGCGATGGGCACAAACCTGTCGATCCTGAGCACCTGGCCGAAGTTGAACGCGCCGTCCTCTCTGCGTTGACCTGAGGGAGTCAGCTCTGAAGGGGCTTACTGTTTGGGGATGGCTGATGAAGTCACCGCTGGCGATTTGCTCCGGTGGAGCGAGACTCTCGCCGGCATCGCCCGAACGGGAATGGGCTTCACCGACAGCCTCTACGAGCGGGAGCGCTACGAGGAGATCCTCAAGGTCGCGGCTGACATCCGGGTCGCGGCGGGCCACGAGCTCGTAGCCGACGTGCTCCAGGAGGAATGGCTCAAACTCGTCGGCGAGGGGGTGGGCGGATACGTCACACCCAAGATCGCCATCGGCGCCGTCGTCGGCAATGACAAGAACGAGATCCTGCTGATCCAGCGATCGGGCTCGGGAGTCTGGTGGTATCCGACGGGGTGGGCCGACATCGGATACTCGGCCTCGGAGGTCGCGGTCAAAGAGGTGGCGGAGGAGACCGGCATCGAGTGCGAGCCCGTCCAGCTGTTGATGTTGCTCGACGGGATGCGCACCGGCTTCACCGGCATACCGCTGTATTCGATCGTCTTCCACTGTCGAGCGACGGGAGGAAAGTTGGCGCCGCATCCGCTCGAGACCCTCGACGCCGGCTGGTTCAGCCAGGACAACCTCCCCGAGCCCTTGCTGGTCCCCGAGCGCTGGGCCGACCAGGCTTTCGCGGCCATCCGAGGTGAGCCGGTTCGGGCGCGTTTCGATCCACCACGGTCTCCGGTGTGGCGCGACGAGTGACGGCCGCCGAGGCCTCATCGAGGACTTCAGGTGCAAGCATGGGCGCAATGAGGCGCCCGTCGACGATCCTGGCCGTCTTGTTCCTGGTCGCCGTGGCGTGCGGGGGCACTGAGGAGCCGGTCGTCGAAGGCCGAGCGTCCACGACCTCCACCAGTAACGAAGAGCGCTCCTCCGTCACCGGCACGCCGGACTCCGACGCAGCCGGACTGGGCACCAGTGAGGCCACCGACCCGGCCGAACCGGACGTACCGGCGGCGGGCAAGTCATCGGCGAGCACCCCGTCGTCGAGCACAGCGACGGTTGCCGCGAGCGACCCGTCCTGCCGCGCCCCGGACCACGCCACACCGGACCCGAAGAGGCCCCGCTATCGGATGAACGTCGACGTGCGCCTCAGCGAGAACGCCGTCTTCGGCGATCTCGCCGTCGACTTCACCCCAGACATCAGGACGGACCGAATCGTCTTCCGGCTGTGGCCCAACGGACCTCGGTCGGCCCGAAACGGGGCGCGCCTCGACATCTTCGAGCTCCGGATGAACGGCCGGACGATCCCGGCCTCTGTCGAGAACCCCACCACGCTGGTCGGACGGCCGGAGGGCGGGTTGGCGGCCGGGCAGAAAGTCACCGTCACTCTCCCGTGGAAGCTGACGTTGCCAGGCCAGTCGTCGGATCGGATCTCGCGCAGCGGCGACGCCGTCAGGCTCGGATCCTTCTTCCCGATTCTCAGCTGGGAGCCCGGCGTCGGTTGGTCGACCAATCCACCCACGTCGGCGTTCGCCGAGGCCTCGAGCTCACCGGTGGCGGACTGGAGTGTGAACGTCAAGATCCCGCCGGGCCTGACCGCGCTGGCGTCTGGGGTCTACGACCGTCCCGGCCACTGGCAGGGCACCTATCTGCGGGACTGGGCCATGTCGGTCGGCCGGTTCACGCTGGCCGGCACGAGGGTGGCGGCGCCGCACCCGGTGCAGGTCACCGTCGGCGTGCACGCCGGGATCGCCGAGTCGCCGGTGCGCTATGCCCAGCGGGCCGCCGCCGCCATCGCCGACCTGGGCCGGCGCTTCGGTGGTTTCCCCGACACCGAGTACGACCTGGCCATCACGCCCGGCTTGTCAGGAGGAATCGAATATCCGGGACACGTGATGCAGGGCCCGGGAACGTCTGGGCGCACCACTCCGCACGAGGTGGCCCACATGTTCTTCTATTCGTTGGCCGGCAACGACCAGGGCCGGGACCCGTGGCTCGACGAGGGTTTGGCCACTTACGCCGAGGCGCGGGTGGACGGCACGATCGGCCAGATGCAGTCCCGCTCTATTCCAGCCGACGCACGGGGCCGCCTTGGCGAGCCCATGACCTACTGGGAGTCGCGCCAGAGCAGCTACTACCGAGGCGTCTACGTGCAAGGCGCCCAGGCCCTGGCGGCGCTCGGTCCGCTCGACCAGGTCGACTGCGCGCTGCGGCACTACGTAACCCGAAACGCCCACGAGATCCCGACCAACCGATCGGCGCTCGATGCCTTCACGGCCGTGTTCCCCAATGCGCGCGAGGTATTCGGTCGTTACGGGGTGCGCGGATGAGTGGCAGTGGTGAGCTCGCCCGGCTGAGCGCGTGTGAGGCCGCCGACCTCATCCGCAGTGGGGAAGTGAAGGCAACCGAGGTACTCGACGACTGTCTGGACGTGATCTCCGAGCGCAACGAGGACCTTCTCGCATTCGTGCACCTGGACACCGACGCGGCGCGGCAGTGCGCCTCGGCCATCGACCAACGGCGCGCCAACGGCGAGTCACTCGGTCAGTTCGCCGGGGTGCCTATCGGGGTGAAGGATCTGGAGGACTGCGCCGGCATGCCGACATCGCATGGCTCGCTCCTCTACAAAGACCGTGGCCCGGCCGAGTCCGATTCCTTGCACATGTCCCGCCTCCGCGCTGCCGATGTCGTGCCGATCGGCAAGACCACTGCTCCCGAGTTCGGGGCGACGAGCTTCACCCGCTCGAAGGCCTGGGGAATCACCCGCAACCCGTGGAACCTGGAGCGCACCCCGGGGGGATCGAGCGGCGGGTCGGCGGCTGCCGTCGCGGGTGGGCTGATTCCATTTGCTACGGCCTCCGATGGTGGGGGCTCGACCCGCATCCCCGGATCCTTTTCCGGGCTCGTCGGGTTCAAGCCCAGCTTCGGCCGCATCGCCAAGCTCGGTTGCGCTCCTTCCCAGACAAGCGTCTCGGGTGTCATGTGTACGACCGTGCAGGATGCAGCCCGACACCTCGATGTCACCGCCGGCCCGGACAGCCGCGATCGCACCTCCTTGCCCCGATGGGAGGGCGTCGACTTCGAGCAGCTGGCCGAAACGTTGTCGGTGTCGGGACTGCGCGCCGTGTGGTCGGACACGCTCGGCTTCGCGCACTGCGATCCGGAGGTCTCCGAGCTGGCCCGTGCCGCGGCGACGACGCTCTGTGAGTCCGCCGAACTGGTCGAGATCGACCGGGAGATTCAATTCACCGATGCCGTGAAGGTGTGGTTGGGCGCCGGCGCGCTAGACCTTTGGACCGACCTCGAGCGGGGAATGTGGCCGGATCGCTCCGACGAGCTCGACGTTGCTCCATGGCTGTTTCTGTCAGCTTCCGAGAAAATGACGCCGGCGCAGCTGGCAGGCATTCATCGGCGCCGTCAGCGTTTCGAGGCTGAGGTCGGCGCCCTCTTCGACGACGTCGACATCCTCCTGACGCCGACTACGGCGGTTCCCGCTTTCGCCGCCGAAGGCCCGCCGCCAAACGAGATCGCCGGACACGACGTCGGACCGGCTATGTCCGTGCCCTTCACCATGCTGGCCAACCTGTGCTGGAACCCGGCCGTGTCAGTTCCCGCGGGGCTCAACTCGGAAGGCCTGCCCGTCGGCCTGCAGATGACCGTGCGCCGGCATCGCGACGACATCGCGCTGCGCCTGGCTCGGATCTTCGAAGAGGCCGCTCCCTGGCCCCGCCACGCCTCCAGCTAGCTGGAGCGGCGGTTACGCAGGAACTGCTGAATCTCGGCGGCCAAGGCGTCTCCGTCCGGAGGCGTTTCGGTCATGCGGTCGATGGCGTGGGCTTCCTCGAGCCGCCGCACATAGGCCGACACGTCCTCGTCGCTCTCCACGACCTCGCTGATCTGGCGCACGTATTCCTCTGCCGCCTTACCGAGCTGGGTCGTGTCGACGGTCGCGTCGAGCACTTGAGCAACTCGTTCGACGAGCGCCAGCGTCGCCTTCGGCGAGGCCGTCTGCCCGACGTAGTGCGGGACCGTGGCCCATAGCGACATCCAGGGGATGTCGCTCTCCGAGAGGCGCTCGGCCAGCACCGACAGGATTCCGGTCGGTCCCTGATAGCGGGACGGCACGAGGTTGTGACGCTCGATCAGGTCCGGATTGGTCGACGTGCCCGTGACCGGCACCGGAGCGGTGTGCGGTACGTCCGTGAGCAGTGATCCGGCCGAAACCAGTTGCCTGACCCCGGTCTCGTTCACGACCTCCTCGACGATGGAAGCGAACGTCCGCCACTTCAAATTGGGTTCGATGCCCTGGAGGAACACGACGTCGCGGTCGGTGCCGGGCACCTTGGCCGCAGAGAAGACGTTCGCAGGCCACTCCAGCTTGCGGATGCCGACTGCGTCGATGCTCACCCTCGGGCGGGTGTCGGTGAAGTTGTAGAACTCCTCCGGATCGATGGCCGCGAACGGCTCGGCCGCCCAAGCTCCCGCCAGCCACGACACGGCGTCGGAGGCGGCGTCGCCGGCATCGGCCCAGCCCTCGAACGCGGTGATCATCACCGGCTCGGACAACTCCGGCCGGTGGTCCCAACGCAGCGCCTTGGCTGCCGGCTCCGGCATGGATCCACCGTAACGCCAGAGCGGCCCCCAGAAGCCCCGCCTCGCGCTTCCGTCGATAGGTCCTGTCATCGCGGCGGCGTACTCTCAGCCTCGGTGTCCCTCTCGCACTTCTCCCAGGCGACCAGGGATTGGTTCGAGTCGACCTTCGACGCGCCGACACGGGTCCAAGCCGAAGGCTGGGCCGCTATTTCCCGGGGCGAGAACGCCCTGCTCCTGGCGCCTACCGGCTCAGGAAAGACGCTGGCGGCCTTCATGTGGGCCCTGGACCGGCTCCTGACCGGCCCGGTACCCGAGGAGGAGTCAGGTCGCTGCCGGGTTCTGTACGTGTCGCCGCTCAAGGCCCTTACCTATGACGTCGAGCGCAACCTTCGGGCGCCGCTCGCAGGCATAGCCCTCGCGGCTGAGCGCGCCGGTAGCGAGATCAATGCCTTGCGGGTCGGCACCCGCACCGGCGACACGCCTGAAAAGGAGCGCCGGGACATGGCCCGCCATCCCCCCGACATCCTGATCACCACGCCGGAGTCGCTCTATCTGATCCGCACCTCCAACGCCCGGTCGATGCTCAACTCGGTCGACCACGTGATCGTCGACGAGGTCCATGCCGTGGCGCCGACCAAGCGAGGGACCCATCTGGCCATCTCCCTGGAGCGTCTGGAGCGC
>JAHWKP010000046.1 GCA_019347775.1 Actinomycetota bacterium
CGACGTCGACACCGGTGAGCTGCACGTTGACCGAGGGGTTGTGCGGGTCGTCGCCGACCTTGAGCTCACCGACCTGCCCACTCCAGTCGCGCAGCCGGCGCACGAGCTGCGCGGTCTCCTTACCGGCGATGCGCGAGGTGATCGAGCCGTGGTTCAGCGCGGCCAGGCGCTGGGCGTCCAGCCCGCGCAGCGGCTCGACCTCGGGCACCAGGGCGGCGATGAGCAACGTCTTGACGATGCGGTCGTTGGCGGCGAAGCGATGGCTCCAGGCCACCTCGCGCACCGTCTCCTCGCTCAGGCCCTCCTGCTCCAGGGCCGCGAGGGCGGCGCGCTCGTCGTCCGTCGGGACGGGCACGCGACTGCGGACGTCGGGGTCGTCGGGCTTCGAAGCGAGCGCGGACCGCACGTCGGGGGCGAAGGCGTAGTCCAACGGCACGATGTCGACACCGTCGAGGTGGGCAACGGCCCCCCGCACGTCGTCGACGTCGATGGCGACAGTGCTGACAAGCACGCGGGTCAGAGGACGACCTCCTCGGCGAGACCGAACAAGCGAACGTTCGGCACGCTACGACGGCGGGTGCGGTCGGTCAACGTGCCGCATTCCGGGTAGCGGCTCGCTGTCAGGCAGAGGCACCGCGAGTTGATCGTCTTCAAGGTCGACCTCGACGGCCCGACACTTTCACCCACACCGACGATGGTCGGACACGTCGCGGCTTGGATGAACTCCTCACCGAGATGCTGTCGACGGAACTGGTCGCCGTCCGGCCTACTCGGAGCCAACCTCAACCGCTGCGTAGCGTGGCCGCTCGGCTCTGTAGCCGGCCGTTCGCTGTTTCGCATGACGCACGCTGAGCCGGATCGCCAGTCCAGTAGCGACCACGACGGGGTTCGTATTCCGTGCAGTAAGGCCCACTCGCTCGTCAACGAGAGCTCGCCGAAGTCTCGAGCGCGAGCACCTGCGAACCTCTATTGCATCAACTTACGATTCTGATATCTTACAGTGATTCACACGACTCCTGTGCATAGAGGACGGCACCCGCGAGCGCCTGCGTTCGCCTACGGGATCGTTTCGATCGTATTGCTTGTCGCCATCGCGGCGGTCGCGCTCCTCGCCGCGCCGCTCGGGCCGCCGCCGCTGGCGGAATTCGCTCCGGCTGCCGGCGCAACCATCAGCGAAGCACCACCAGGGCAGACGATGGGTGGCGAGGATGGCTCTGGCTGCACGTCCGATCCTTGCGATGCCGCGACTACTACAGGCGCCGGTGGCTCGAACGTCGCCGGTCCGATGCCGAATGCGGACGACCCGCCGGAGGGGCCCGAGGGGCCGCCCCGCGTTCGTCGGTGCGTCGGCAACCCGCCCCGTCAGACCGAGGACCCGCAGTCACCGCCTTGCGTCAACTTCTCCGAGCCGACCAACGTCGGCGCCACGTGGCAGGGCGTCACGGCGCACACCGTCCGAGTGGCGGTGCCCTCGCCCTACGGAGACCCACCTGAGTCGGCGGCGCCGCATCTGCAGCCGATCGTCGACTTCTTCAACGCGCGGTACGAGTTCCACGGTCGGCGCCTCGAGATCACCGTCTTCAACCCGGACCCGAGCAGCGAGGGCGCTGCCCGCACCCGCGATGCCTCGATCCAACAGGCAGCGGCAATACATGTGGACGAGGAGCTCCACGCGTTCGCCTCGACGACGTGGGACTTCGTGGAGATGCGGGCGACGACGTACTACGACGAGCTCGCCCGCCGAGGCGTCGTCTCCGTGGACTCGGCGTCGACGTTCCGAACGGGAGGCGACCTCCGGGCGAAATGGCCGTACCAGTGGTCGTACGCCCTTCCCTTCGACGAGCTCCAACGCACCCTCGGCGAGTTCTCGTGCGCATCCTTGGCGGGACACCATGCGCGGTACGGCGGTGCGGCCGTCGCCGACAAGGTGCGACGCTTCGCCACCGTTTATGCCGCGCCGTACGGGAACGCGAGCGGGGGACGCCCGGACACGTCGCCCTTTGCCGAGAGGCTTCGCGGTTGCTCGGCGGAACATCGCAGCGCCGAGTTCCCCTACGGCTCGTTGGACTCGACCGGGACGAAGCAGATCCTCCTCGACCTCGCGAACGAGGGCACGACGACGATTACCTGCCTCTGCACGGTCGGCGAGCTTCACCACGTCATGAAGGAAGCGGACCAGGTGGGCTACCAACCGGAGTGGCTCATGCCGGGTCTGGCTGAGCACGACAACGCTCGTACGGGCGGGCTCGCCCCTGTCACCCAACGAAGCCATATGTTCGGCCTGCTGTCCGGGAACAAGCCGCTACCCGTGGCCGATGAACCGTGGTACTGGGCGTACAAGGAGGTACGACCCGATTACAGCAACCCGACGACGCTGACGTTCATGCCGCGCTTCTATCGCGACCTCCTGGTGCTCGCGGCCGGGATCCAGGCAGCGGGGCGAAACCTCACGCCCAACACGTTCGGTGCTGCTCTCCAGCGGCTCCGGTTCTCCAACCCGGGCGCCGGTCAGGCGCCGTACTGGCAGGCACGGGTCGGCTTCTCCAACGATACGACGATGATCGACGACGTCGGCCTCCTGTGGTGGAGCGAGACGGCCGGATCGCAGTCACGCGACGCGCTCGTCAAGGGCGGCTGGTGCGTCGTGGCGCGCGGCGCTCGGTACTCGCGGGGGCAGTGGCCACGTGGCGATCCCGGCTTCTTCGCAATGGACAAACCCTGTCGTTAGCGGTGCACGGACCGGGACTCCGTCGTCACGGCTGACGCGTTCATCGCCTATCTCGGATCGCCGGCGGGGAGCGCCTGCCCGCATGGGTTGTTCCACTTCGAGCACCTCGTGTGCGGCTTTCGGGATGGCGTACGAACGCGGGGTCGTCACCGGACTCGTCGACGACGTTCCACCTGAGCCGCCTTCTCCCCGAACGCACGGCATTGGAGCTTGCCCTCGTGAACCGGGTCGTCGACGACGAGGATTTCGACGAGACGGCCCGTGCGCCGGCCCGGCGCCTGGCGGAGGGGCCGACGCGGGCATTCGCCGAGGTGAAGCGGCTGGTGCGGTCCCCCGCCGGCCTCGAGTCCCAGCTCGCCGCCGAGGCGGATGCGATCGCCCGGACGGCACGGATGGCCGACGCTGTCGAGGGGATAGCGGCGTTTCACGAACGACGCCCTGCCCACTTCGCAGGGCATGAGCGACGCGCGCCCCGAGCGCACGACCACCGTGCTCGCCGGCCGTGCGATGCCGACCGGCTCGTCATAAAACCCGTGGCGGTTCAGGCAACACCTTGATTCGTGGCGTGACCAGCGCTTTGTCATCACCGGAACTGGCCGAGGGTGGCGCAGGTTCTACGAACAACGTCGGGCGTCGGCGCACCCAACGCCTCTCGCCCTTATCGTGTCGCCGCGACTGGCGACCATGCGCGCCTGTGGCAACCCAGTGGGAGTACACAACGTCGTGGGCAAGCGGCGGGCGCACGGCGATCGACCACGTGCTTGCGCAGCTCGACCGTGAGGGCTGGGAAGCGATCGGCATCACCAGCCACACCGCGGCCCGCGTCCTCGTAGCTCTGAAGCGCAAATCCGGTTGACGACAACCCGACGAACATCGGTCCCGATAGGGGCCGCTTCAGCAGTACCGACCGCGCGGTCGCCCCGCCCGTGTTCCGACAGCAGCGCCCTCGTCGGCGAGCGCGGCGACGGAGCGATAGGCCACGGCGGGGTCGCGGATGACGAGCCGCCCAGTGGGCATCGCGGGACGATGTTGCGCAGCACGGGCGTAGGGTCTCATTGGATTCGTCGGCGGTGGGCGACCTCAAGCGGGGCGTGTAGGCGTGGCGCACGAACTCCTGGCCTGAGCTGGGCCCACAGCTTGTCGGCCCCGTAGACGGAGAGGTTGTCGGCGTGCACCCGGGCGATCTCGCCGCGCAGGAACCCGCCGCGCACCGCCCTCGCGGACGGCGGACGACGCTTGTGCTCCCGGTAGGTGTGCGGGGCGATCTTGCAGCCGTGCTCGGTGAGCACCCTGCAGACCGGCTCGACCCCGAACCGCCCCCGGTGGGCATCGACGAAGGCCACTATCTCCGCGATTGGCGGTCGAGCTCCGCCCCGAAGAAAGCCGACGCCGCCTTCAGGATCTCATTGGCGCGCCGCAACTCCTTGTTCTCCCGCTCGGAACTGCTTTATGCGAGCCCGCTCGTCGGTCGTGAGCCCCGGTCGACGGCCGGCGTCGACCTCGGCCCGGCGCACCACACGCGCAACGACTCGCGGTGGACGCCAAGCTTCTCGGCGATCGACTCGATCGCCTTCCACTGCGACGCGTACTCGTGCTGGTGCTCAACGACCATCCGCACCGCCCGCTCCCGCACCTCCGGCGGGTACGGCGCCCGACCCCTCTTCGACTCTGACATCGCTCCATCCTCTCAAGGCAAGGAGCAGTCACCAGACCCGGGGCGGTTCAGCCTCGGCTTCGTGTCGCGCGGTTGTCATGCCCGTGTGACGCTTCTGTCGCGACACGGCATCGAGGAGGGCGGTCGGCTCGGCGTAGAGGGCGACCAGCGCGTCGAGCACGGCGCGCTCCAGCGCGTCGGCCCGCACGGAGTCGGCCTCGCACGCCTGGCGGCCGCTGCGGTGGCGGCTCCAGCAGGTGTAGTACCGGTAGCGCTCGGTCCTCCCGCGCGCCAACACGCCGACGTAGCGCTGGGCGCACCGGCCGCAGCGGACGAGCCCGGTCAACAGGTACTCGCGGTCGCGGGCGCGGAAGCGGCGGTCGTAGTGCTCGCCGCGGGTCGCCAGCTTGGCCTGCACGCGGTCGAACACGGCCGGGTCGAGGAACGGGTGCTCGGCGCTGCGATGCCACGTCCCCCGGAAGAAGACCTCGCCCACATAGGCCCGGTTGCGAAGCATCTCCAGCAGCACCTGGCGGCTCGACAGCTTGCTGGTGCGGGTGCGCAGCCCCGCCTCGTTCAACTCAGTGGCCAGCGCCGTGCAGCCGACGACGCCCTCGGCGTAGCGGGTGAACACGCGCTCGACCGTGGAGAACTCCTCGGGCACCGTGGCCAGCCTGCCGTCGTCGTCGAGGCGGAGGCCGTAGGGCAGGCGACCTCCGGGCCAGCCGCCGCGTGCTGCCTTGCGCTCCATTCCGTTGACGACGCGGTCGATGATCGTGGACCGCTCGAACTCGGCGAAGACGCCGAGCAGTTGCACGAGCATCCGCCCCGTCGCCGTCGAGGTGTCGATGGGCTCGGTGGCCGAGCGGCATCGGCGCTCCCAGGTCGAGTAGTGGCCTCCACCTGGAAAGACGCGGAAACCTCGATTCGCGGCTCGGTGCCTGCGATTCCCGAGGATTTCTTCCTGAGCGGCGGACGTAGGACGCTTAAGGTCCTACGGAGTCGGGGTTCGTCGCCGCCCGGGCCCGCGTTCCTCCCAGCAGCGCCTTCGCGGGAGGAAGCGACGCCTTCCGCGAACTTCTCGCCGACGCCCCGGTTCACAACCCGGACCACCGGCCGGTCCACCACCCGGTGGCCTCGCCCCCCCAAGGATCACGGCCACGGAGCATCAAGGCAGGCTGAGGTCACCCCATGCCACGCTCGCAGGCTTGGAGGACATAGGACGGTTGGACGTCCTTGGAGTCCGACTTCGGGGTCTCGACCCCGCGAGGCGCTGACCTGGGCCTTCGTCGTCGCTGAATGCCCCTTGTCGGGCTTCGGCGGCCGCCCTGACTTCTCGACAGAGACCTCGACAGAAACCTCGACCGATTTCTCCCCGGTGCGTCCCGGGCAAGACACCCAGAGAAGGGACCGCCGAAGCGGCCGCCTCCTTCGGTTCCAGTCAGGCCGCAGCGTCGGCCTCGTCGTAGACGGCATACCAGTCGGGCCAGACCTCGACCGGGTGCAGCCCGAGCGCCACGGCGACCGCGTCGGCCGTCGTGGCCGGCAGTCCCCGGCTGCGTCATTTGCTCACCTGGGCACGCTCGCGGCCGAGTGCCCGCGCGAGTTCCTTCGATGCACACCTCAAGCCAGCACGGTCGCATCATCGTTATCCAAACGGATGTTCGACCTGAGTAAAATTTCGACCTGAGTAAAATATGGATCGAGGGTTCAGAAAGTTTGAGGGGAAACCGGAAGAGGATGGCCTAGGAAGCGAGTGGTGCTGGAGCGTGCCTGCAGTGGCACTCGGTTCCGGAGAAACGATGAGCAATACACCCCGACCCACCGATGCAGCGAGCGACCGGGGTGCCGCACACCTTCTAGAACCACACGAAGGCGACAGCGACGATCCAGGCTTGGCGGACAGTCACGGCGCGCTGATCGCGCGGATCGAGCGGGTCTCACCTGCGGCTCGCGAACTGCAGCTTGCTCGGGACCGTGACGACCTCATCGCCATGCAGATGGAGGAGTTTGCTGGCAAGACGTGGCATCGAAAGCAGATCGAGTTGTACAACTACGGTCGTCGGGTCTTGCCAAAGAAGATCCGGACGGGAGAGATCTTCGCCATCATGCGAGAAGTGGGCGTGCCACCTGCGTCCGACCTGCGGTTGCCGCGCGGTGTCGAACTGACGTCGCATGAAGTGGAGGAGCTAGTCACGGACGTCTCGGCGAAGGCCCTGCTCGACTTCAAGCGCGTGCTCACGGCTGGCGTCTGGGATCCCTATCGCGACGAGGTGGCGTGCATGTCCACGTTCTACGTCGGCAAGTGCGCGTTGGAGTTTCGTGGCCCGTGGCGCCGCTTCCTCCGGGCACGAAGGAAGCGGCTTGAGGCCGAAAAGCCGTATGGATTGGGCGATGAACTGCCCGCTTCACCCGATCGACATGCACGTCCCGAGATTGCGGCCATCGCCCGCCTGGAGGCGCGTCGAGCATTGGACTCGATTGAGGATCCCCTGCTCCAGTCGGCAGTCCTCCTGGATGCGTACGAGACGCCCGACAAGGAGATCGCCGAGCGGCTGGGACTGACTGTGAAGCAGGTCGAGTATCGCCTTAAGAAGGCTCGCCGCGGGCTGAAGAATCTCAGGGGCGTCGCCGATGACGTGGCCTAGAGAGAAGTAACAACCCGACCAAGGGAGAACCAACGATGACCAGACGCCACGTCGTACCCCACCCCGATGGCTGGGCCATCAAGGCGCCCGCGGCGAAGCGTGCCAGCTCGGTGCACCGCACGCAGGCCGAGGCGGAAGTGGCGGCCAAGAAGATCGTCGGCCGCCAAGGCGGCGGCGAGGTCGTCGTCCACCGTCCCAACGGCCGGATCCGGGACTCCGACACCGTCGAGCCCGGCCGAGACGCGTTCCCCCCGAGAGACACCAAGCACTGAGGAGCACGATGGCAACCTTCGAGATCTACAAGCGAACCGACAACCAGTTCGGCTGGCGGCTGAAGTCTGCCAACGGGCAGACCATCGGTATCGGCGGCGAGGGCTTCGCAACGAAGAGCGGCGCCGAGAACGGGATCAAGGCAGTGAAGCGGGACGCGCCGACGGCTCCCGCAATGGATCTCACCCAGCCTCAAGCCGCCTCGCCGGGTTTTGCTCGATCTTGACCACGCAAACATCGAGGTGCCCTGCCCAGCCTGCGGGTACCTCCTCGACATCCAGCTTCTTGACGCGCGCACGCAGGTGTGGCGATGGTGCCCATGCTGTCGCGTTCGCATCCATCTCGTTGAGGACGGCAGCGTGTCAGTCGGAGTCGCCGCGGCCCAGGAAGCATTGAATGATTTGGAGAGGACGATGAAGAGGTCGTTCTCATGAAGTACCGCCAAGCACTTCACGTGCGCTTGCAGGAGCGGTATCGCCGCCTTTACAAGGCGGCGTTTCAGGCGTACCACAACGAGGCGGGGTATCTCATCGAGTTCCTCAAGGCAACCCCCGCCCTCCGGTTCGAGATCGAGGACTTGGAACGTTCACTTCCCGAGCTCGATCCTGACGTGTGGATCGAGGAGCACTTCGGATGGCAGCGCTTCGAGCTGCCGCCGACCGAGAGAGGTCGCGCCAAGCTCGCCTGGCACCTCCTTCAAAAATGGTCGAAGGAGGAGAACGCTGCTGCGATGTTCGGCCACACCATTGACCACAACGCCGACCTTCCGTCCGGTGTTCGTATTGCAACGGAACAGGTCGTCGAGCCGCTCGTCGAGTACCTGCAGGCACGGCTCGGTGAAGCTGCCGACATGCTCAACCTCTTGGAGCGCTACGTCCGACGTATCGAATGGTTCGAGAAGGAGAACCTGTGGGCTGCGTTCGAGAGCAGGACCTCGCGGGGTGAGTGGGTCTACGACTCAGACCTCCGGCGGTTCCTCTTCGAGCAAGGTGTTGACTATCCGTTCAGTCAACCTCGCTCCGCGTCCGGGGACGCCGACGTGGTCGCGGACCTCTCCGGCGACGACCCGCTCGTTTGCGAAGTCAAGCTGTTCGACGCCGACAGCTATGGGAAGGCGTATGTCGGGAAAGGCTTCCGCCAAGCCGTTCAGTATGCGCACGACTATGGCAAGACGACCGCTTACCTCGTTGTCTTCAACGTCTCTGGCAAACGGTTGGAACTGCCCACGGATGGCGATGCGAAGGAATGGCCTCCGAGAATCGAGGCCGAGGGTGTCACCGTCTACCTCGTCCGTGTGCGGGCGAGGCCCGCGCCTTCTGCGAGCAAGCAGCCGAAGTCCGATGTCGTAAAGGTGACGCGAGAGGACTTGACGGGCGACGCCGCAAGCGAAGACTGATCTAGTGGTCGCCGTCATGCTTCGTGGTCCCGGCGTAGCCGTCCCTTCTGACTCTGACCTTGCTGTGCCTGGTTTGACAACCGCACGACTGGCCCGCGCACCGTTGCAGTCGGGGGGTTCTTATTTTCTCCGGCTAGTAGGCCCACAACCAGTCATTGCTCGAAGCGAACCCCGGAGCCGAGGCGGGTGAACCGGTCACTCGGTTCTGGACGCGGCTTCGAGCGTGAGTCCCGGTACCTCGCGGAAGATCTGGTCGTCGGAGACGAGCGGCACGCGAGGCGCAGTGCGGTTGCTGCGATCCAGCGGTCCGCCTCGTGTGCGCGCTGGGCGAGTGCATGGCCGATTCGGAGGCAAGCGACCCGGAGGCGTGCATGGACCAGCACGAGTTCTGGGCCGGAGTGCACAACCTCCACACGGGCGAGCTTGGCCTCCATCTTCAGGATGCGCGACGGGTGCCACCCACGCTGGAGGGCACCGAAGTACAACTCGGCAACGGTTTGGAAGGAAATGAAGGCCGGCCGTCCCACGATCACCGGCTCGTACCGGTCGGCAAGGGGCGAGCCTGGCACGAGGTCAGCTCCGAAGACGTTCGTGTCGATGACGATCGGGCCGCGCGCTCGGGCGGCGATCACGCTTCGAGAGCAGCCAGGAAGGCTTCGCCTTCCTCCTCGGTGAGGTCGTCGATCGCCATCTCGTCGTGCGACGGCAGCGGGCGGGCGCGCCGTAGCAACTCTTCCACGGAGAGTTCGAGGCTCTCGCCTGGGCTCGGTTGAGGTGCACGGGTCGACATCGCACCACCAAGTTTACGCCTGCACCACACTCGAGGGCGCGTCTCGTCCACTCACCTGCCGTTCGGAGAGCCGATCCGCAACGGCGCCCCCAGGATCACCCGGCAGCGGTTCGCGCAATGACAACCCAGGTCCACTCCGCTTGTCTTTGCTCGAACCGGCGGCACTTGCCCGTTGCGAGGGAGTGGCTAATCGATGGGGAGACGACGCACCCGAACGCGATCGTCACCGATGACGACCACCGCGCCTGCCGCAAGGTCCGCCTCGAACTGATCGAGGTTCTCCAAAAGGAGCGCCGCCTGCCTGTCGGGACGTCTGGTCACCGCGCCGCGAAACAAGACGATGCTCGGCAGGTGAGATCCGGCCCGGGCAACCAGCTCTCCGAAGTCGGTGTCGAGCGTGACGAGCACCCGGTCAGCACCGGTCGCTGCGTCGAGGACAGCGGGATCAGGGGCGCCCCGCAACGCGAGATCGTGCAGGTGAACGACGTCGTGCCCCGCAGCGAGGAGCGGCTGCTTCACGAGCGGGGAGACGCTCTCGTCGAGCAGGAACTTCAAGCGCCTCGACGGAGGGGAAGTTCGCGCTCGCGGACGGCTTCCGCTGCGTACTCCAGCGCCTCCTGGATGTCGTCCGCCTCCAGGTACGGATACGCGTCGAGGATCTCGTGCGGCGTCATCCCTTCGGCGAGCATGCCGACGACCGTCGCCACAGGGACCCGGGTTCCGCGGATGCAGGGAACGCCGCCCATGATCTGGTGGTCGATGGAGATGCGTTCGAATGCCACAGCGTCATCGTACGTCGATCTACCGTGACGGGCTCGGACGCCTCGCTACGCGACGGTCAGCGGCTGCCCGACGACTACGGCGGCCCGGTTCGCGCAATCACAACAACCCAAGTCCACTCCGCTTGACCTGCGTCTTCACGACGATTGGGCAGTCTTTGTACTAACACCCGGCGTTCTCTCCGCGTGCCCTTCGGGATGCGGAGTTTCGCGATACGATATTCGTACGTCGACTTCTACGCCTCCGCACGCGAGCACGGCATCGCCGAAGACGACGTCGTGCATGCGATCGAGCACGCGCTCGTCGCCGCCGAGGACGACGAGGCCAAGTGCCTCTACCTCGGCC
>JAHWKP010000047.1 GCA_019347775.1 Actinomycetota bacterium
TGATCGACCACGAGCTCGATGACTCGCCGGACTGATTCAACGAGGGCGTGAGGCCGAGCCAGCCGCCAAGCTGGCGGGGCGAGCCGAAGCGCTGCCAATCGCCGCCGAGCTCGAGATGCAACGTCAGCGCGGTCAGGGTGTCGACGCCGCGAAAGCAGCGCAGCCGCGCGACCGTCGGCCAGAGCCGGTCGTCCTGGGCGAGCCGTGACAAGCGCTCCTCGAGCGCCTCGCGGCGCGCGCCGGACGATCTCATCCGAGGCGAGCCGGCATCGAGGACCGCTTCGTGGACGCCGCGCCAGACCTGCTCTCGGGGGTGACGCCGACCAAGCTGCGCGACGCCCTGGTACGGGCGCTCACCCCGAAAGTCGAGCCCCATGTCTCGCTCGACCACGTAACCCCGATTTTCGCCAGCGTGGCCAAGGCTCTGGATGAGCTCATCGAGATCCTTTCGGCTCGGGGCCAGGCCACCTTCCGGGTGCTGACCGCCGGAATCGATGATCGCTACGAGATAATCGTGCGCTTCCTCGCCCTGCTGGAGCTGTTCAAGGATGGCTCAGTCGAACTCGAGCAGGTCGGGACTTTCGGAGACCTGCAGGTCGCGTGGACTGGGACGGGTCAGGCCAATGCCGACCATTCCGACGAGTACGGCCCGGCCGATGACTGACGGTCGGGTCACGGATCCAACAAGGAGCGCGTAATGGCGAGTGACGAACAGCGGGCCATCGAGGCCGTACTCATGGTGGCCGAGGAGCCTGTGCCGGCCGGGATGCTGGCGCAGCTGCTGGAGGTGACTCCGGCGCGCGTGGATGAGCTGTGCGAGGAGCTCCGGGCGGCCTACGACACCGAGGACCGAGGGTTCGTCCTGTGCCGGGTCGCCGGCGGCTGGCGCTTCCAGAGCCACGAAGACCTCGCTGACTACGTCGAGCGCTTTGTCGCACAGGGCCAGTCGGCCCGCCTGTCGAGCGCGGCTCTGGAGACTCTCGCGATCGTGGCCTACAAGCAGCCCGTCAGCCGGGCGCAGGTGTCGGCTATCCGCGGGGTCGAGGCCGACGCCGTGATGCGCACGCTCCAGACGCGCGGTTACATCACCGAGACCGGCCGGGACCCGGGGCCCGGGCAGGCGGTGCTCTACGGCACCACCGAGAAGTTCCTGGAGCGCCTCGGTATCGACAGCCTCGCCGACCTGCCGCCGCTGGGCGACTTCGTCCCCGAGGGCGACCTCATGGCCGGGCTGGAACGCGAGCTGGTGCAACGCGGATGATCTTCACCTGACTGAAAAGCTCCAGAAGGTCATCGCCGAAGCTGGAATCGCCAGCCGCCGTGCCGCAGAGCGGTTGATCGAGGCGGGACGCGTTTCGGTCAACGGGGAACCCGCCACTATCGGTCGACGGGTCGATCCCGAACGCGACACCGTCCAGATCGATGGCTCGCCCGTGCCCACCAAGCCAGGGCTGGTGCACTACCTGCTCAACAAGCCTCGCGGTGTCGTCTCTACTGCCGACGACCCTCATGGCCGTCCCACGGTGGTGTCGCTCGTGCCGCCCGAGCCGAGGGTGTATCCCGTCGGACGCCTCGACTCCGACAGCGAGGGTCTGCTCATCCTCACCAACGACGGCGAGATGACACACCAGCTGACCCACCCGTCGTTCGGCGTCGACAAGGAGTACCTCGTCCACGTGAAGGGTCGGCCCGCGCCCGGAGCGATCCGCCAGCTACGGGAGGGAGTCGAGCTCGACGATGGCCTTACCGCCCCGGCGAAGGTTGCCCTGGTGGCTCCGACGACTCTCCGGATCGTCATTCATGAAGGGCGCAACCGCCAGGTCCGCCGCATGTGCGAGGCGGTCGGACATCCCGTATCGCGTCTCGTGAGGACGCGGATCGGACCAGTCGCCGATCACCGCCTGGGCCCGTCGAAGTGGCGACATCTGTCCGTCGACGAGGTCCGGGCTCTCAACGCCGCAGCCGGGGCCGGGACCAAGAAGCGCGGCTAGCTTCGGCCGTATGGCTGATCTGCCGACTACCCGCAAGCGGCTCCCGGTCCGAGAGCACTCCACCTTTGAGGAGCAGCCGGATGGCACCTGGACTGCCCACTTCGACGCCTTGGATGTCACCGCCACCGGCGGCTCCGAGGAGGAGGCCTGGGAAGCGCTTGGTCAGGCCGCTAACGCCAAGCTCGCCTCGAGTGAGGAGGCCCAGCGCAAGATGCAGGAGTGGGCCGCGGCCCACGCCATCGAGGAGGAGATTCCCGAGGAGGAGCTCCGCCAGCGGGACGAGCTACTCAGCAAGTCGAAAGAGGCATCGAAGTCCCTTCGGGCGCTGAGCGATTCGGACTTCGACGCCGCGATCTCCTCCTCCAAGCCGATCCTCGTCGACTTCTGGGCCGAATGGTGCATCCCCTGTCACATGATGACGCCGGTCTTGGCCGAGGTCGCAGCCGATTTGTCTGACCGCATGGATGTCGCAAAATTCGAGATCGACTCCGAGGAGATCGACCCCTCCAAGAGCTATTGGGAGCGCTACGAGATCAGAGGCATTCCGTGTCTGATCCTCTTCAAGGATGGCAAGGAACTGCACCGCATCGTCGGCGCGGGCCGAGACAAGGACCAGCTGATCAAGGAGCTGGAGACCGCCCTCCCTTGAGCAGCACGGCAGGGAGGCGGTTATGGCGGTAAGGGCGTTGCGGGGTGCGACCACGGTGGACGCCGACACGCCAGAACAGGTCAACGAGCGGGTGGCCGAGCTGATGGAGGAGATGCTGAAGCGCAACTCGGTCATGCACGACGACCTGATCAGCATCTTCTTCACGTCGACTTCGGACGTGACCTCGATGTTCCCCGCTACGGCGGCGCGCGCCGTGGGAATGGGCGACGTCCCGCTGCTCTGCTCCCAGGAACTCTCCATCGACGGGGGAACACCGCGGTGCATCCGGGCCCTGATACACCTCAACAGTGAGAAGGCGAGAGAGCATCTCCATCACGTGTACCTGCACGGGGCTTCGGGGCTCCGAGATGATCTGCCGGAGTGACTGCCCGATTCGAAGTCGAAGGCCGGACGCCCCTCCGTGGCACGGCACTGGTCCCCGGTGACAAGTCGATCTCGCACCGCGCCCTGCTGCTGGCGGCATTGGCGCAGGATCCATCGCGCTTGCGCAACCTCTCACCTGGATCAGACCTGCTGGCCACCCGCCGCCTGATCGAAGCCATGGGCGCGGTAGTGACAGACGCCGGCGAGGCGGTCACCGTCGAACCGCGCCTGACCGAGGGTGCTGATGCCTTGGCGGTAGATTGCGCCAACTCGGGAACGACCATGCGGCTAGGCGCGGGTGTCTTGTCGATGTTCAACCGGACTTCGCTGCTGTGGGGCGACGCTTCGCTATCGGGCCGTCCCATGGCCCGAGTTCTCGAACCGCTGGCAGCCATGGGAGCCAAAGTATGGAGCGTTGACGGTCACGCCCCCGTCGTCGTGGAAGGGGGCGAGCTGCGGGGCATTGACTTCACTCCCGGGCGTCCCAGTGCTCAGGTGAAGAGCGCGATCCTGTTAGCCGGACTGGGCGCGGACGGAGATACCACGGTGCGGGAACCTGTTCCGACCAGGGCCCATACCGAGGAGATGCTCCGGGCCGCAGGGGCGCCGATCACCACGTCAGAGGGACGATGCACCGTGCGATCGGGACCGCTAAACGGACTCGAACTCGAAGTGCCGGGCGATCCCTCCGCGGCGGCGTTCTGGGCGGTGGCCGCATCGATAGTTCCGGACAGCGAAATCGTCATCGAAGCGATCTACCGAGGTCCGGGCCGCAATTGTTTCGTGGACGTACTCGTCCGGATGGGCGCGGATCTCGACTTCGTCGAGAGGGCGGCCGAGCTCGCTGACCTTCGCGTGCGCCACGCTCCGCTGACCTCTACCGAGATCACCGACCCAACCGAGATCGCGGCGTGCGTCGACGAGCTGCCGGTGCTCGCCGTTGCCGCTGCGTGCGCGACCGGTACCACTGTGATCAAAGGAGCCCAGGAGTTACGAGTCAAAGAGAGCGATCGCCTCGCCGCCATGACAGAGGGACTCCAGGCTTTTGGGGCGGAGATCGAGAGCGCTCCCGACGGGCTGGTGATCGAAGGCAGGGGGCCAAGCGGCCTAGACCGTGCGGTCGTGCACTCGCGGGGCGACCACCGCATCGCTATGGCGCTCGCCGTGGCGGCCCTCGCCGCATCGGGGCGCAGCCGGATCCAAGGATGGGATTCGGTCGACGTCAGCGATCCCGGTTTCGAGCAACAGCTAGCGACGCTGGTGGCGGCGTGAGCGAGCCGTCCTCCCCACTCGAGGAGATCATCGTCGTCGCGGTCGACGGCCCTGCGGGCTCGGGCAAGTCCACCGTGGCTCGCGCCGTAGCCGCCCGGCTGGGGCTTTCCTATCTGGACACCGGAGCGATGTACCGCTCGGTCGCGCATGCCGCCCTATGTGAGGACATCGACACTGAGGACGGTGAGCGCATGGCCGAGCTGGCACGGCGCCTGCGCATCGAGGTGGGTGAACAAGTGCTGGTCGACGGGGTGGATTGCACGCGGGCGATCCGCAGCTCGGAGGTCACCCGAGCTGTCACCGCGGCAGCAGCCAACCCGCAGGTACGGGCCGAGATGGTCCGCCGACAGAGGTTGTGGGTCCAGGACAGAGGCGGGGGAGTGGTGGAAGGGCGAGACATTGGGACCGTCGTGTTCCCCGACGCCCGCCTGAAAGTATTCCTTACCGCGTCGCCCGAGGAGCGAGCCAGACGCAGAGCGGCGGAGGCCGGAGACGCCGTGGCCACCGATATCACCCGGCGGGACCAAGCCGATTCGAGTCGGGCCCACTCGCCGTTGG
This sequence comes from Actinomycetota bacterium, assembly GCA_019347775.1. Taxonomy (GTDB): domain Bacteria; phylum Actinomycetota; class Acidimicrobiia; order Acidimicrobiales; family JAHWKP01; genus JAHWKP01. The sequence continues at coordinate 4,855 of JAHWKP010000047.1, forward strand.
CCACCGCTGAGGACGCCGTCACCATCGACACCACCGAGCGCACCGTCGACGACGTAGTCGACGAGATCACCGGTTTGCTGGCCCAGCGCCAGCTCCCCGGCAAAGGATGGTGATGTGATGGGCCCGAGCCGCGCCGAGCTCGCCCTCTATGCGCTGGTCCGAGGACTGGTCGTCGCCTTCTGCCGTTTCTGGTGGCGTCTCGAGGTCCGCGGCAGCGAGCACCTGCCAAGAGAGGGAGCGTTCATCCTCGCTCCAGTGCATCGATCGAATGCCGACACCTTCGTGACCGCAGCCCTCACGCGCCGGCGTCTTCGCTACATGGGCAAGCACACCCTCTGGAAGTACCGGCTCCCCGGCAAGTTCTTCAACGCGCTGGGTGGGTTCCCCGTCAGACGCGGTGCACCTGACCGTGAGGCTCTGCGCAAATGCGCCGAGGTCCTGGCCGGCGGCGAGCCCTTGGTCGTCTTTCCGGAGGGCACGCGCAAGAGCGGCCCTGAGATCCACGAGATGCAGGAGGGGGCGGCCTATCTCGCCGCCCGCTGGCACGTGCCGATCGTCCCGGTGGGCATCGGCGGCACCGAAGACGCCCTGGTCAAGGGCTCGAAGCGGGTGCGCAGGGTGAAGGTCAGCGTTATAGCGGGACCACCGCTGTTGCCGCCCGAGATCGAGGGCCGCGTGCCCCGCAGCCAGGTGGCCGCGCTCACCGAGGACTTGAAAGGCCGGCTGGAGGGGCTGTTCAGTCAGGCTCAGGCGGCTGCTGGCCCCGCGAGGCTGACCCGAGGCTGACCAACACATCACCGGCGGTCACCACTCGGTCCTGGGCCAAGGCGGCCTTGGGGTCCGGCGGGGCGAACGATGCCATGGCAAAGCCCGACGTGAGTCCCCGCACGAGGTCCCTCAGTTCAGGCGGGAGCGGGAAGTACTCGTCCTCATCGGTCACCGATACCTCCTCTACACCGTCTCGCGGCGCGAGGCGGTCGATCACAGAGCGGACGACCTCTTCGGGGGCAGAGGCACCCGCAGTGACAGCGACCACCCCGGAAAGCCCTTCGGGGACTTCGTCGGGGCCGTTGACTCGGATGACGCGCCGTCCGTCGGTCGAGACGATCTTCACGAGGGCCATGGTGTTCGAGGAATTCTCCGAGCCGATGACCAGCACGGCGTCTGCCCTGCCCGCGATCTCTTTCAGGGCGGCCTGGCGATTGGTGGTGGCGAAGCAGAGATCGCTGCGACCGGGCATCCAGGTATCGGGAAATCGACGCAGTAGGGCGTCGCGCACGCCGGACCACTCGTCGTGGCTGAGCGTGGTCTGGGCCAGGAGGGCAATGTCGGTGCCGGGGTCCTCGAGAGCTTCGACGTCGGCCTCGGTTTCGACCAGCTTCACCGACTCCGGCGCCACCGCCATCGTCCCGATCGCCTCATCGTGGCCCTCGTGGCCGACGTAGACGACGGTGTACCCCCGCTTGGCCCGCGTACGGACCTCGTGGTGAACCTTGGTGACGAGAGGGCATACGGCGTCGACCACCATGCCGCCCTTGGCCCTGGCGGCCCGCACGACCTCGGGGGCCGATCCGTGGGCCGACAGCATCAGGGGCGCCCCCTCGGGCACCTCCGAGATGTCGTCGACGAAGATCACGCCGAGGTCGCGGAAGCGGTCGACTACGAGGCGATTGTGGACGATCTCGTGGTAGCAGTACACGGGCGGTGTATAGGCCCGCACCATCCAGGCGAGGGCCTTTATGGCCATATCTACGCCTGCGCAGAACCCCCGCGGCGCTGCTAGCAGCACCTTTTCGACCTGGGGCGTAGCGCTCACACGCCAACGTTACGGGGCGGGGCCTGCCGAGCCGGCGCGGGCGGCCCGTAGACTGGGCCCATGTCGCTGCCACAGGTGGTGGCGGTGGTTCCGGGGTCGCCCGCGGCCCTCGCCGGGATAATCGTCGGAGACGAGATAGCGGCGGTCAACGGTGTCGTCCCGCGGGACGTCATCGAGTACCGCCTGCTCACGGACGAGGCCGACCCCGAGTTCGACCTGCGCCGGGGAGGCCTGGATCTGACGGTGACGGCGCCCAAGGAGGCGGGCATCGCTCTGGGCGTGGAGGTCTCCTCGGCCGTCTTCGACCGGGTTCGGACCTGCGACAACCACTGCGAGTTCTGCTTCATCTATCAGCTCCCGCCGAACCTGCGTAAGAGCCTGTACGTGAAGGACGACGACTACCGCCTGTCGTTCCTCTACGGGAACTTCACCACTCTGACCCGATTCACGGAGGCCGACCTCGAGCGGGTGGTCACCGAGGGGCTGGGCCCGCTGTATGTGAGCATCCACGCTACCGACCCGGACCTACGGGCCCGCATGCTGCGCAACCGCCGGGGGGCCACCAGCCTTCGCTGGCTGCGGGCCCTACTCGACCACGGCGTCGAGGTTCACGGCCAGATCGTCGTGTGTCCCGAACTGAATGACGGAGAGGCCCTCGACGACACTCTCGCCGGGATCATGGACCGCTTTCCCGAGATGGCAACAGTGGCTGCAGTGCCGCTGGGTGTGAGCCGATACTCGAAGGAGGCTGCTCTACGCCCCCACACGGCGGCCGAAGCGCGAGCGGTCTGCGCCACCATCGACCGCTGGCAGGACGCCTTCCTGGCCGGAATCGGACGCAGGATGGTATTCGCGGCCGACGAGTACTACCTGCTGGCAGCGCGCCCGTTCCCCGAGGCCGAGGAGTACGAAGGCTTCACCCAGCACGAGAACGGCGTCGGGATGGCGAGCGCCTTCCTTGCGGAACTGGCCGGCCAGTCCACTCCTTTCTCGGGCGAGCAGGACCGAGCGCCGGCGTCGGGCTTCTTTGCATCCGTCGACGGCGCGCCTGCCGAGGGTTACCGCGCCCCGCGCGCCCTCATCCCGGTCCAGTCCGACCAGACCGCGCCCGCATGCGGTGCACCTGGCGTACAGACACCTCTCAGCTACAGCGGGCCCACCGTGATTCTCACCGGCGAGTACGGCGCCGAGGTGCTGCGCACCGGTTTGGCCGATCTCGGTCGGGACGACGTGGTCGTCGAAGCGGTCGAGAACCGCTTCTTCGGCGGCAACATCGCCGTTTCGGGGCTGCTGGCCGGCGAGGATGTCGCCCGCTCGTTGCAGGCTCAACCGGACGGCGTCAGGGTGCTTCTGCCCGATGCCTGTCTGTCGAACGGCAAGTTCCTCGACGGCAGCTCACTCACCGAGCTACCTCGGCCGGTCGACGTGGTGCCCACCGACGGGACGTCCCTGCGGGTCGCGCTCGATGTCGTTTCGAGGGCGGCATGAGCGTGCCCCGCGTCGCGGTCGTCGGCCGCCCGAACGTCGGCAAGTCCACGCTGGTGAACCGCATGATCGGACGCCGCGAGGCGATCGTGGAGGAACAGCCCGGAGTCACGCGGGACCGCAAGGACCTCGAGGCCGAGTGGATCGGACGCCGGTTTATCGTCACCGACACCGGCGGTTGGCTCGACACGTCGCACGACCTCGACTCGAAGGTCAGCGCTCAGGCGGAGCGCGCCCTGAAGGATGCCGATCTCGTGCTGTTCGTTCTCGACGCGACTGTCGGGATCACCGACGAAGACGACCGCGTGGCCGAGATGCTGCGGAGGCGGGGCCAGCCCGTACTCGTGGTGGCGAACAAGGTCGACGGGCCGTCGAGGGAGCCCGACGTCTGGGACCTGTGCCGGCTCGGCCTGGGCGACCCGTTTCCAATCAGCGCCCTGCATGGTCGTGCCACGGGTGATCTCCTCGACGAGATCATCGCCCGCCTGCCCGGCGAGGAGGAGGAAGCGACCCTCGATCCCGAGCCCGGCGGCAGGCACGACGGCGTTCTGTCGCTCGCGATCGTCGGCCGCCCCAACGTCGGTAAGTCGACCCTTTTCAACCGGCTGGTAGGAGACGAGCGTTCGGTAGTGCACGACCTGCCCGGCACGACGCGCGACACGATCGACACCGTCATCGAAACCGCCGACGGCGAGAAGATGCGGATCATTGACACGGCGGGTCTTCGCCACGGCGGGCGGACCGCTTCGGGCACCGAGTACTACTCACTGGTGCGCTCCCTCAGAGCCATCGACGCTGCCGATGTATCCGTGCTGGTCATCGATGCCTCGGAGGGGGTGACCCAGCAGGACCAGCGGCTGGCGGAAAGGGTCGATGGGGCAGGCAGCCCGATTGTCACCGCTTTGAACAAGTGGGACCTGCTCAGCACGGAGGAACGCGAGAAGCTGGGTGCCCAGGTGGAGGACCGCCTTGGTTTCATCGCCTATGCGCCTCCGATCAGAATCAGCGGCCTTACCGGCCGAGGGGTCCAGCGACTGCTTCCGGCAGTGGCGGAGTCGGCCAGCGCCTACCGTCGCCGGGTGCCCACAGCCGAGCTGAACCGTGTCCTGCGCACCGCCCAGTCCGAGCACCCGTCGCCGACTGGGCGGGTTCTCTACGCCACACAGGGTGCGACCGACCCGCCCACCTTTACGCTCTTCACCACAAAGCGGCTGCCGGCGACGTACCTGCGCTATCTCGAGCGCCGCATCCGCGAAGGCTTCGGCTTCGGCCCCACCCCCCTCAAACTCCGAGCCCGACCCAGGGGATCATGATGACGGACGCAAGTGTTCCTAACGGCCGGCTTGTACGCGGGCGGCGGGGATGGGGACCCCGCCGCACAGCGATGAGCCGTCAGGCGAAGAGCCAGCAGTAATGGAACAATTCCCCTTGCTTGTCGTGGTTGCGGCGGCTTGCCTCGCGGCTTCCGGAGTGTGGGGGCGCTCGGCCCTTCGCCTAGAGCGCGCCTACCGCCGGCTGGAGCGACAGGAAGGCGTCGGTCATGGCGCGGTGGCGATCGTGAGGGTGGCCTTCCGCAAGGACGCGACCTTCGCGGCGCTGATGTGGCTGCTCGGTGTGGCCACCGGAGCGGCGTCGCTCGGTCAACGTTTCCGCCCGGCATTGGCGTTGGCGCTCATCCCCGCCGGGGTGACCTTCTGGTACGCCCGTCAATTCCTCGGCCAGGCGTCACTGCTCGAGCAGAGGGTGAAGCTCGAGCGCAGAGCGGAAGAGGTGCTGGCCCAGGAAACGCTGGCCCCCGTCAGATGGTCGGCCCGGTTGGCTCCCGACGAGCTGCCGTCCATGAGCGGCTTCGAGGTGGGCTCGGTCTACGAGCCCGGCGCCGGAAGCATGGCCGGAGACTTTTACGACATCTACCCGATCGGCGACACCCGATTGGCCGCGGTCATAGGCGACGTGGCGGGGCACGGCATTGAGCCGTCCATCACCGCGTTCCAGGTGAAGTATCTGCTGCGGGTCTTCCTCCGCCAGTACCGCGACCCGGCCCAGGCCATCGAAGAGCTCAACACCGTGCTGTCGGCCACGGGCCGGCCCGAGGACCTGGTGTCGCTGTGCGCGGTGGTGTTCGACCAGGCGGCCGGCACCTTGCGCTTCGCCTCGGCCGGCCACCCGCCGGCGTGGGTGTGGCACGACGGCGAGGTGCGCCCGCTCCGGGCCACCGGCCCGCTGCTCACCCTCGACCCCAAGGGCTCCTACTACAGCCGCGAGGTCCCGCTGTCGTCCGGCGACGTGCTGCTTCTCTACACCGACGGGCTGACCGAGGCCCGCGCCGGCGAGCAGCTGTTCGGCGAGGAGCGCGTAGCGCAGTTCCTCCGCCGGGATCCGGGGGAGGAACTCAACGCCCTGT
>JAHWKP010000048.1 GCA_019347775.1 Actinomycetota bacterium
TGAACGACCGCGCCTGGGACGACACGATCCCGCGCTTCGCGCTGCGCCCCGCGGCGTTCTCGGCCGGTCGCTACCGCGACTTCGAGGCGTTCCTGAACGAATCCGGGCTGATCGACGGCACGAACCCCGTCTCCAGGATCGCCATCGATGTCACTGCCGACTGAGAACCGTCGCAACGGAGTTGACGATACCCGCCCTGTCGAGCGAAAAGCTTTAATAAAAAGAAACGGGGCAGGAGGGCGAGATGATCGACGTGCTTCGGCTCGCGCGCGACCGGCGCGAGCAGCTGACCAGCGAGATGGCCAGCCTCGACAGGTTCGTCAGAATGGCCGAAGAGCTGATCATGAGCGATCTCGAGCGCATCAAGGCTCCCGAAGTCGACCCCTTCCAGGCGCGCTTCAACAGCGGCGAGGTGCTGCCGCCGCTGCAAGGCGAGGACGAGGGCTGGCGCCCCGCCGAGGCGGGAGCCGCCGAGGCGGCCAGCCCGAGCGTCATAAGTCCAAGGGCGATGATCGCCAGTCTCCTTCGCATGGGGCGGCACGTTAGACCGCCCAGAGGCAGGGTACCCAGGACCGGCGGAGCTGCGGTTCCAAAGAAGGCCAGAAACGCCGCGCTAGGATGCCGGGCGCCGGCCTCGGGGCCGGTCCTTTCACGTATGGAACAACTCCTCTTCCCTGTCCTCGTCCTAGGCGCGATGTGGCTGCTGCTCATCCGGCCTCAGCAGAAGCGCGCCAAAGCCCAGCGTGACCTCCTCTCGGCCTTGGAGGTCGGCGACCAGGTGGTTACCGTCGGCGGGATCGTCGGTCGGATCGTCGAGCTCTACGACCGCGAGTTGGTCATCGAGACGGGGAACACGCAGCTGAAGATGGTGCGGGGATCAATCGGGTCGCGGATCGATCCGCAGAACCCTCCGGCGGTCGAGGGCGACACCAGTCCCGATTCGTCGATCACCTGATTCCCACGCATGCGTAGGCCCCTCCTCGTCTCCCTCGTCGGCATCGTCCTGATCGCCATCGGCTCTCTCGTCGCGGTGCGGGCCCAGGGATGGGCGCCGGAGCTAGGCCTCGACCTCCAGGGCGGCGTGTCGGTCGTGCTCGAACCGGCCGAGCCCGTCGAGGACGACATCATCGACCAGTCCGTGGAGATCATCAGGAGCCGGGTTGATGCCCTGGGTGTAGCCGAGCCCGACATCAGCCGCCAAGGCGACGCCATCGTCGTCCAGCTGCCCGGGGTGAGCGACCAGCAGCGGGCCATCGACATCGTGGGCGATACGGCCGAACTGCGGTTCCGCCCCGTGCTGGAGATCCTGCCGCCTCCGGGTGCGACGACGACCACGGCGCCGACCACGACTGTGCCCGAAGAGACCACTACTACCGCTGAGCCCGTTCCCGGAGAGACGACGACCACGAGCTCCACCACGACCACGACCGTGCTGGGGGCCACACCCAGGGAGGAAGACGTGGCCGACCAGGAGGTCATCCTTCCGGAGCTCGGCGAGAACAACGAGCCGGTCGCCCTGTTCCGTCTGGGGCCCGCCGAACTGACCGGCAACGCGCTGGCCGACGCCCAGGCTTCGTTCGATCCGAACACCGGGGCTTGGGCCGTCAACTTCACCATGACCAGTGAAGGCACCCCGCAGTTCGACGAGCTCGCCACCCAGTTGGTCGCCCTTCCGCCTCCGAACAACCAGCTCGGGATCGTCCTCGACGGCGTGGTCGTTTCGGCCCCGACGATCCAGACCGGCAGCTTCGGTGGCCAGGGGCAGATCACCGGGGACTTCACCGAGCAGGAGGCCAAGGACCTCGCCCTCGTGCTTCGCTTCGGAGCCCTTCCGGTCGAACTGGTGCGCCAGTCGACTCAGACGGTTTCGGCCACTCTCGGCTCCGACTCGCTCAAGGCCGGAGTCGGTGCCGGTCTCGTCGGACTCGCCCTGGTGCTGCTCTACATCGTCGTTTACTACCGGGCTCTCGGGCTCGTAGTCATCTTGGGTCTCGGGGTCACGGCTGCGTTGATGTGGGCGCTGATTTCTCTGCTCGGCGAAACCGCAGGACTGGCTCTGACGTTGGCCGGCGCGACCGGCTTGATCGTGTCCATTGGGGTCACCGTCGACTCCTACATCGTCTACTTCGAGCGCTTGAAGGACGAGGTCCGTTCTGGCAAGACCATCCGCTCATCGGTCGACCGAGGATTCGGGCGGGCCTTCCGTACCACCGTCGCCGCCAACATGTCGTCTCTGATCGGAGCCGGGCTCCTTTACTGGCTGGCGGTCGGCCCGGTGAGGGGATTCGCGCTGATGCTGTTCCTGTCTCAGGTGATGGACCTGCTCGTCGCCTACTTCTTCACCCGGCCCGCGGTGATCCTGCTCGGGCGTAACCGGACGTTCACCGAGGCCCGGTTCCTCGGCGTCGCCCGCGGACTGGCCGCTACGCCGGCGAGGGGGGCCTGATGGGAATCGGACATCGCATGTATTACGGCGAGACCAGCATCGATTTCGTCGGCAAGGCGCGCCGCTGGTTTCTTCTCTCTGGCATCGTCCTGCTCGCCGGAGTGATCTCGCTTTCGACCCGAGGGCTGAACTTCGGCATCGAGTTCCAGGGCGGCACCGCCTGGGAGATGTCCAACGTAGACGTGGACGTGGACGAAGCGCGCGAAGTGCTGCGCCCGCTCGGACTCGGCAACTCGACCATCCAGGTGATCGGCGGGACCACGATCCGCGTCCAGGCCGAGCCTGAGGATCCCGAGACGGTCGCGGCCGTGCGGCAGGAATTGGCCGACCTGGCCGGCATCGAGCCGGGGCAGGTCAGCCTGAGCGAGATCGGGCCTTCATGGGGCGAGACCATCACCGAGAAGGCGCAGCGAGCGTTGGTGCTGTTCTTCCTGGCAGTGGCGCTTTACATCAGCTTCCGCTTCGAGTGGAAGATGGCCTTCACCGCGCTCCTCGCGCTGTTCCACGACATCTTGGTGACGGTCGGCATCTATTCGCTTTCCGGCTTCGAGGTGACTCCGGTGACGGTGATCGCCTTCCTGACCATCATGGGTTTCTCCCTCTACGACAGCATCATCATCTTCGACAAGGTCGACGAGAACACCAAGGGCCTGGCCGCCACCGGCCGCCTGACCTACTCGGCCACGGTCAACCTCTCGACCAACCAGATGCTGATGAGATCGGTCAACACCTCGATCGTGGCCATCCTGCCGATCCTGTCGGTGCTCGTCGTCGGCGCCTTCATCCTCGGCGCCACCACCCTGCAGGACTTCGGCCTGTCGATGTTCATCGGCATGTCCGTCGGCATGTATTCGTCGCTGTTCATCGTGCCGCCGGTGCTGGCCTGGCTGAAGGAGCGCGAGGACCGTTACTCCAGCATCCGGCGGCGCCTCCAAGCCCGGGGCGACGTGCGCACGGCGCCGCTCACTCCGGCAGCCGCGGCCAGCTCGCGAGGTGCGGGAGCCAAAGTCAGCCCGCCGGCCCCTCGCCCGGTCGCAACGGCGGCGCCCGACACCACGGTCACGTCGGTGCCGACAATCGAGGCGGCACCGGACGCTCCTGTTTCAGCCGACTCCGGCGATGACACCGGTGAGCCGCATGCTGATCAGGCTCCTGAGCGTCCCGCGCCGGCCAAGCCCCGGCCGCCGGTCACTCCGCGGGGCCGGAAGAAGAAGCGCCGGCGCTAACCGGTTTCTCGGTGCTGTTGGCGCCATTGGCCGCCCGGGCCCGAGTCGGTCCGCCGCCCGGCAGCAGGCGATAGGCGTCGTAGACGCCGTCGATTCGTTTGACCGAGGCCATCAGCGAGTCGAGATGGGCGGCGTCAGCCAACTCGAACTCGAAGCGCATGCGCGACACCCGGTCGTTGCCGGCGTGTGACGTGCTCGTGAGGATGTTGACGTGGTGCTCGGCCAGGATGCGCGTCACGTCGGCCAGCAGCCTCGCCCGGTCGAGCGCCTTGACCTCTATGGCGGCGACGAACGTGGACGGGCGCTCGCGGTCCCACTCGACTTCGATCATGCGGTTGGCGGCTTCGGAAGACAGGGCCGTGGCGTTGGCGCAGTCGGCGCGGTGCACCGACACCCCCCGGCCCTGAGTCACGAATCCGACGATCTCGTCACCCGGTACGGGGGTGCAGCACCGCGAGAGCCGCACCATCATGTCGTCGAGGCCTTCGACGTAGACGCCGGTGGCGCGCCCCGTGGTGCGCCGCGGCCGCCGCACCGAAGAGGGCAGCTGCTCCTCGTGGTCGCCGCCGCGTAGGTCCCGCGCCAGGCGCTGGGAGATCGAGCGGGCTGACACGTGGCCCTCTCCGATGGCGGCGAAGAGGGAGTCGAGATCGACGTAGTGCATCTCCTCGGCCATCTCCGAAAGGAGCGGAGAGCCCAGCATCTTCTGAACCGGCAGATTCTCCTTGCGCATGGCCCGCAGCAGTTCGTCGCGGCCGTTGTCTATGGCGTCGGAGCGACGCTCGCGGCTGAACCACTGCCGGATCTTGTTGCGGGCCCTCGGGGTGACGACGAACTGCAGCCAGTCACGCGACGGAGCGGCCGTCGGCACTTTGGCCGTGAAGATCTCGACGGTATCGCCCGACTGGAGAGCCGAATCCAGGGTCGCCAGCCGCCCGTTGACCTTGGCCCCGATGCAGCGGTGGCCCACGTCGGTGTGCACGGAGTAGGCGAAGTCCACCGGTGTGGCACCCGCAGGCAGAGCCATGACGTCGCCTTTGGGGGTGAAGACGTAGACCTCGTCCTGCTCGAGGTCAAGCTTGAGCGTCTCCATGAACTCGACCGGGTCGGCCGTTTCCTGCTCCCAATCGACCATCCGCTGTAGCCAGGCAACGTCGCCGGCTCCGGCCTTCTCCTTGTAGCCCCAGTGGGCCGCGATGCCATATTCGGCCCGGCGGTGCATCTCTTTCGTGCGGATCTGGCATTCGAGGGGTTTGCCGAGGGGACCGACCACCGTGGTGTGGATCGACTGGTACAGGTTGAACTTCGGCGTGTTGATGTAGTCCTTGAAGCGCCCGTCGATCGGTCGCCACGTGGAGTGGATGGCCCCGAGTGCGGCCCAGCAGTCGGGCTGCTTCTCCACGAGGACGCGGATACCGATGAGGTCGAAGATCTCGTCGAACTCGCGGCCCTTGACGACCATCTTCTCGTAGATGGAATAGAGGTGCTTCGGCCGCCCGGTCACTTCGGCGTCGATGCGGTGCTTCGCCAGCTGCTCGCGGACCTGTTCGAGGACCTGGTCGACGTAGAGCTCGCGCTCGGGATCTCGGGTGGCCACCATGGCGTCGATCTCGGCGAACCGGCGGGGATGCAAGGTGGCGAAGGCCAGGTCCTCGAGGTGCCACTTCACTTCCTGCATGCCGAGGCGGTGGGCCAGGGGGGCGTACACCTCGAGGGTCTCGGTGGCGATGCGCTCTTGTTTCCAGCGGGGCATCACCGCCAGCGTGCGCATGTTGTGGAGGCGGTCGGCCAGCTTGACGATCAGGACCCTCCAGTCCTTGGCCATCGCCACCAGCATCTTGCGCATCGAGGCGGCCTGGGCTGCTTCCTTCGACTCGAAGGTGATCCGGTCGAGCTTGGTGACTCCGTCGACCAGAGCGCCGATGGCCTCCCCGAAATCCCGGACGACGTCCTCGAGGCTGACGTCGGTGTCCTCCACCGCGTCGTGGAGCAGGGCGGCGGCTATGGCTGCCTCATCGAGACCCAGCCCGGCGACGATGGTGGCCACGGCCAGGGGGTGTTCGATGTAGTCCTCGCCGGAGTGGCGATGCTGGCCCTCGTGGGCCTTGGCGGCAACGCGATAGGCCCGGGTGATGAGGTCTGTGTCGCCTTTCGGATGACGGACGCGAAGGGCGCGGAGCAGCGGCTCCAGGCTCGGCTCCGACGGCGCCGTACGTCGCCAGGGCCGGACTCTCTGCACGGTGGCCGGCACGTCCCCAGGCTACGGCTCCGCCCCCCTATAGCCTCGCCGGGATGTCAACGGGGGAACAGGGCGGCGGGAAAACCCGAGCGCGCTTCCAGGCTCCCTCCGGCACCGAGGACGTGTTCGGCGACGAGGCCGCCCGCTTCGAGCGTCTGGTGACTCTCTTCGCCGGGATCGTCGAACGGGCCGGGTTCGGGCTGATTGTCGGCCCGATGTTCGAGGATCTGGCCGTGTACGAACGGGTCGGGGAGTCCACCGACATCGTCCGTAAGGAGATGTATGACTTCACCGACAAGGGGGGCCGGGCGCTCGCCTTGCGCCCGGACTCGACGCCGTCGGTGGTGCGGGCCTTCATCGAGCACCGGCCGGCCACGCCGTGGAAGGTCTGGTACCTGAACCCTCACTTCCGTTACGACCGGCCCCAGCGGGGTCGCCTGCGCCAGCACCACTCGCTGGGCATTGAGGTGATCGGCTCGGCCGACGCCGACCTCGACGCCGAAGTGATCTCGCTCGCCTGGAGCTTCTTGACCGCGGTGGGATTCGGCCCCTCGCACATGAAGCTCAGCGTCAATTCGATCGGCGACGACGCCTGCAGGCCGGCCTACCGCGCCGCGCTGCTCGACTTCTTGGATTCGCGGGCGGACGAGTTGTGCGACGAGCACCGCGAGCGCCGAGCCGACAATCCGATGCGGGTGCTCGACTGCAAGCGGGAGTCCTGCCGAGGTGTCACCGCCGACGCACCGGTCATCACCGATCACCTGTGCGACGAATGCGCTGACCACTTCGGACGGGTTCGGAGTGGACTGGACGCGCTGTCGGTGGAGTACTCGGTGAACCCCCGCCTGGTGCGAGGGCAGGACTACTACACCCGCACCGCTTTCGAGGTCGAGGCCACCTCCGTCACTTCGGCCCAGAACGCGTTGGGCGGCGGCGGCCGCTACGACGGCTTCGCCGAGGCCATGGGAGGGCCCCCGACCCCGGCAATCGGCTTCGGGCTGGGGGTCGACCGCATCCTGCTGGCGGCGGGCGACGCCCGGCTGTTCGCGGCGCCGGCCAACGAGCTTGACGCCTTCGTCATCGACACCACCGGCGGCATGGAAGCACTCCGGCTGGTCGAGGAGTTGCGGACCGAAGGCCTGTCGGCCGACCGCGCCTACGACCAGAGGTCGATGAAGGCGCAGTTCCGGGCCGCCGACAAGTCCGGTGCCCGACTCGCCCTCGTCGTCGGTCCGGACGAAGCCGCGGCGGGCACGGTGACGGTAAAGGCTTTGCGTGGACCCGGCGATGATGAGACCGTCCCCAGGGACCAAGTGACGCGACGGGTGAGAGGCGATGGCTGAAATCGAATTAGTGCCAATGGGGCTACGCACTCGCTACTGCGGGGCGTTGCGGGCCTCTGACATCGGACAAGAAGTCTCGGTCTGCGGATGGGTGGCGTCCCGGCGGGAGCATGGCGAGCACCTGGCCTTCATCGACGTGCGCGACCACACGGGCGTGGTCCAGTGCGTGGTCGACGGGGCTCACGACCTGCGATCGGAATTCGTCGTGCGCATGACCGGCACCGTGCGCCAGCGCCCGGAGGGCACCGTCAACCCGAACCTGCCTACCGGCGAGGTCGAGATCGGCGACGTCGAGGTGGAGGTTCTCAACCCCGCGGAGCCGCCCCCTTTCCCGGTCTCGGACCGGGTGGAGGCCGACGAGTCGATACGCCTGCGTCATCGCTACGTCGACCTGCGCCGCGACCGCATGCAGCGCAACCTGCGCTTGCGGGGACGGGTCACCTCCGCCATCCGCCAGTCCATGGAGTCCCACGGCTTCGTCGACATCGGGACTCCGATGCTCACCGCGGCGACGCCGGAGGGGGCGCGGGACTTCGTCGTGCCGGCCCGCCTCAAGCCTGGCAGCTTCTATGTGCTGCCGCAGAGTCCACAGCTGTTCAAACAGCTGCTGATGGTGGCGGGCTTCGACCGCTACTACCAGCTGGCCACCTGCATGCGCGACGAAGACCTGCGGGCCGACCGCCAGTTCGAGTTCGTGCAGCTGGATGCAGAGATGTCGTTCGCCACTCCGGCCGATGTGCAGTCGGTGATATCCGACTCGGTCGCGCGGGCGACCGAAGCGGCCGTGGGGGAGACCCCGCCGGAGATCGGGCGCATCCTCTGGGTGGACGCCATGGAACGGTTCGGCTCCGACAAGCCCGACATGCGCTTCGGCATGGAGCTGATCGAGCTGACCGACGTCTTCGAGCAGACCGGTTTCAACGCCTTCAAGGCACCGAGCATCAAGGCCATCCGGGTCGAAGGAGGCGGTGACTTCACGCGGTCGCGACTCGACGAGCTGACTGACAAGGCCAAGCAGTGGGGCGCGGCCGGCCTCGTATGGATCCGGGTGAAGGACGACACCCTCGAATCCCCGAGCGCCATGTTCCTCTCGGCCGAGGAAATCGAGTCGGTGCGAACGCGTACCCAGGCCCAAGCCGGGGACTTGCTGCTGATGGTGGCCGGCGAGCTCCGCGTGAGCCGCCATGTCCTCGGGCTGCTGCGGATGCACCTCGGCGCCCCGCCGGTCTCGGAAGGCGGATTCCACTTCACCTGGGTGGACGAGTTCCCGCTCTTCGACGGCTTCGACGACGAGGGGCGCCCGCAGGCCGCCCACCACTTGTTCACCATGCCCCACCCCGACGATCTCGAGTTGTTGGAAACCGATCCTCTGGCGGTACGCGCCCAGGCCTATGACCTAGTCGTCAACGGATGGGAGCTGGGTTCGGGCAGTGTCCGTGTCCACCGCGCTGACATCCAGCAGAAGGTGTTCAGCGCCTGCGGGATCGAGCCCGAGGAAGCCGAGTCGCGCTTCGGCTTCCTGATGGATGCCTTCCGCTACGGCGCCCCGCCGCACGCCGGCTTTGCTTTCGGCATCGAGCGCCTGGTTGCCATCCTCGCCGGCGAGGACAACATCCGCGAAGTCGTGGCCTTCCCGAAGACGCAGTCCGGCTTCGATCCCCTCACCGGTGCTCCGACCCCCATCGACCCCCGCGCCCTCAAGGAGCTGGGACTGAAGTTGTGAGCCCGAGGAACCAGCCTGAGCCTGGAGGAGCGGACTTGTTTGAATCCGCTCTGCAGGAGCGGCTGGCCAAGCAGGCGCCTCTGGCGGAGAGGCTGCGGCCGCGAACCCTCGACGAGGTCATCGGCCAGGAGCACCTCATCGGCAAGGGCCGACCGTTGCGGGCGCTGATCGAGACCGATCGGCTGGGTTCGACGATCTTCTGGGGCCCGCCCGGAACGGGGAAGACGACGCTCGCCAGGGTCATCGCGACAGAGACCAAGCGACATTTCGTGCCGCTCTCCGCGGTGACCGCGGGCGTCAAAGACGTGAGAGACACGGTGGCCGCGGCGCGACGGCGGCTGGCCGAGCACGACGAAGGCACGATCCTTTTCCTGGACGAGGTCCACCGCTTCAACAAGTCCCAGCAGGACGCGCTGTTGCCGTCGGTCGAGGACGGCACGCTCACTCTCATCGGCGCCACCACCGAGAACCCGTTCTTCGAGGTCAACGCGCCGTTGATGAGTAGGTCGACCTTGTTCCGGCTCGAGCCACTCAACGTGGAGAACCTGCGCAAGGTCCTTGGCCGCGGGCTCGAAGCGGTGGGCCACTCCATTACGGACGAGGGCGCCGCCCATCTGATCGACGCCGTCGACGGCGACGCCCGCGCCGTGCTGACCTCGCTGGAGATCTCGGCCGCGGTGGCGGCACAAAGAGGCGAGGGCGAGCAAATAACCCTGGAGGACGTAGAGGCAGCGCGGTCTTCCCGGGCCATCCGCTGGTCGGAGGACGAGCACTACGACGTCATCAGCGCCTTCATCAAATCCATCCGGGGTTCGGATCCCGACGCCGGCCTCTACTGGCTGGCGCGCATGCTGGCGGCGGGGGAGGACGCCCGCTTCATCGCCCGACGTCTCGTGATCCTGGCCAGCGAGGACATCGCAATGGCCGATCCGATCGCCCTGGTGGTCGCCAACGCCGCCGCCCAAGCGGTCGAGTTCGTCGGTCTACCCGAGGCGCAGCTGAATCTGGCCCACGCCGTTGTCCACCTGGCCACCTCGCCGAAGTCGAACCGCACGACCGTTGCACTGGGCAAGGCCCAGGCCGACGTGGCCGAGCGACCGGCTGGGCCGGTACCTCCGCATCTGCGTAGTGCCCACCCGCACCAGAAGCGCCGAACCGGCGAGGGCACGGGCTACGTTTACCCCCACGACGACCCCCGAGGTTGGGTGCCCCAGGAGCACCGCCCGCCAGAAGTCGCCGGCCGCCGCTACTACGAGCCATCCGAACATGGCCGGGAAGCGCAGGTAGCCGAGCGGTTACGGCGCCTCACCGCAGATCCGGAGGATCCCCCACAATGACCACAGCCGAGACAGTCAGCGTGCTCGCCGCAGGAGCGACCGTCGTGATCGTGGTCGCCCTAGTCATCGCCTTGGTGTCGTTGACTCGGACGATCAAGGAGCTGAGGGCTCTCACCGCCAGCCTGAAAGAGGTCGTTCCG
>JAHWKP010000049.1 GCA_019347775.1 Actinomycetota bacterium
ATCTTCGGACCGTTGGCCGCGGCACGGACGGAGCGGCCGGCGAGATTGGCCATACCTGCATCGATCCCAACGGTGATCTCTGCCGTTGCGGCCGGCGGGGCTGCTGGGAGACGGTTGCGACCCTCGGATGGCTCCGACGCCGGGCGGCCGAGCACAAGATTCTGCGAGCCGACGAGCTCGACGCCGCGACCCTCGCCGAGAACGCCAGGAGCGGCTCCGAGCTCCACCGGGCTCTGCTGGAAGAGTTCGCCGACAACCTCGCTCTGGGACTCGCCAATCTCATGCAGCTACTGACGCCGGAATTGATCGTT
Source organism: Actinomycetota bacterium (assembly GCA_019347775.1). Lineage (GTDB taxonomy): Bacteria > Actinomycetota > Acidimicrobiia > Acidimicrobiales > JAHWKP01 > JAHWKP01. The sequence goes on from JAHWKP010000049.1 coordinate 312, forward strand.
CTCAACGGTGATGTCGTCTCCGGCGGAGAAACGCTGCGTAAGGAGATCGAGCGACGCACTAAACAGCGTTGTCTGCCCCACATCGCGACGCGGGTCAAGATCGCTTTCTCAGAGCTGGGCGCTAGCGCGCCGTTGCTCGGAGCCGCCGGTCTTGTTCTCAGCGAAGAGTTCCGGGCCGTTTCTTGACGCCGGTCTGCATCGTGACCGGCGGTGCCGGACCGCGTATCGGCTCGGGCATCTGCCGCGCCCTAGCCGAGGCTGGCTGGCATGTCGTGGTCACAGACATCGATATGCCCTCCGCCCGGAAGGTCGACCAGGCATTGCGGGACGACGGACTCTCGGCCGAGAGTCTCGAACTGGACACTTCCGACCACGATTCAGTGCTTGCTGCTGTGGGGCAGGTTCTTGAAACTCACGGAAACGTCCACGGCTTGGTCAACAGCGCCGGCATCGGTTTGACGACGCCGGCCGACCAGCTGGCGGACGAGGACTACGAGCATGTGGTCGGCACGGACCTGCGCGGCCCGTGGTGGTGTGCTCAAGCCGTCATCCCCTCGATGAAGGCGGCCGGCGGAGGCAGCATCGTCAATATCGGTTCGGTACACGCGCTCTCGACCTTTCCGGGCAACTCGCTGTACTCGGCGGCCAAGTCCGGCCTCGTCGGGCTGACCCGCGGCATTGCTTCGGACTACGGCGGCTTCGGCATCCGCTGCAATATCATCCACCCCGGCCTCGTGGCGTGCGACGCAGACTTCGAGCAAGCCCACGAAAGCGGGGTCGACGTTCTCGACAGGTGGCAAGTCGACCGCCAGCTGCTGAACCGGCGGATCACCGGGATCGACATCGGGCGAGCCGCGGAATTCCTGTTGAGCGACGCCGCAGGCGCCATCACGGGAGCCCAGCTCGTCGTGGATGCAGGAACCAGTTCGATGCTGGTCGACCGGGAGGCCGCTTTATGGTGACTGAGCTGGCCGGACGCGGAGCGGACGGCGGTGACTCAATCACCGGCGGAGAACCCGTCGCGTTCGTCACCGGCGGCGCGGGCCCGCGAATAGGCGCAGGTTTGTGCCGTGCACTGGCCGAGGAGGGATGGCACGTCGTGGTGGCGGATCTCGACGGGTTTGCGGCTGAGCAGGTAGCCCAGTCCCTCGTAGCCGAGGGCCTGTCGGCCGAGGCAGAGCAGCTTGACACGTCGAGCCGAGACTCGATCCGGGAGTCGATCGGGCGGGTGCTCGACGGACGCGGCCGCATCGATGGCCTCGTCAACAGCGCAGGAGTTGGCCAGATGACGCCGGCCGACGAGCTGACGGACTCCGACTACGAGCGCGTCGTGGGGATCGACCTAAGGGGTCCTTGGTGGTGTGCCCAGGCGGTGCTCCCGGAAATGAAGGCTCGCGGCAAGGGCAGCATCGTGAGCATCGGCTCAGTTCATTCCATGGCGACCATGGCCAACTCCTCGTTGTACGCCGCCGCCAAATCCGGTGTGGCCGGGCTCACACGCGGGATCGCCTCGGACTGGGGGCGATTCGGGATCAGGTGCAATGTGGTCCACCCGGGTCTGGTCCCGTCCGCGCCAGAGCTCCGAGAGATGGAAGACAGCAACCCAGGCAACGGGTGGTGGTTACAGCACCAACTCATCAACGCGCCGATCGCGGGGCTCGACATCGGGCGGGCGGTCGCTTTCCTGCTCAGCGACCGTGCGGCGTGCCTCACTGGAGCGGAACTGGTGGTTGACGGCGGGCTCACCTCGATGCTGACCGAGCTGTCCCCGCTCGAGCCTCGACCGCAGGATGGAGGGGAGCGGACGTGACCAAGCTGAGCGGGGATACAACGGAGTCCGACGCCCGGGAGCTAATCGAGATGCTCTGGCGCCGCGACAGCGTGGCGTGCGTGCGCGGCGACTGGGATGCCGTGTCGGATGACTTCGACCCCGACGAGTTCATCGGCTTCGTCGGGGGGGCGAACGGGGCTCATTGGCGCATCGGATACCCAACGCTTGAGAGCTACCGCGAGGCCTGGCTGACAGGCGCCGATCTCTTTGGGGGAGGCGCTGATCCGGAGGGGGCAACTCAAGAAGCGCTGAGCGCGAGCACGATTGCGGAGATCGAGGTGAGAGGTCGCCGCGCCCTCGTGCGCAAGAACTTCAGCGGCAAGGTTGGCCCAAGCCAGGTTTCCATGGAAGGTCGGACTTACTACTTCTGCCGTAACGATGGGCGTCGGTGGCGCATAACCGGATTCGCGGCCGGTTTTCCCAATCTCGATCCCCCATCTTCGCCGACCAACCCGGAATCGGGCGATGCGCCGTGAAGCTCAGGTAGATGCGAGCCCGGCCCTGGGACTGCCTCACCGGGGGGTCGCTCGGTTTCGGCGTCAGGGGCGCAGGAGCGCCTTCGTCACATCGTCCCTGCCGTGCATGAGCGACATGAACACTTGGGCCCCTTCGTTGAGTGGGAAGGAATCGGCCCAGCCAAGGTCGACCTCGCCGGCCATTTGAACCGCGGTCGAGAATTCGTCGTCGGTGTAAGCGAAGGAGCCGGTTACGCGCTTCTCCTGACGTACCAGCGCGGTCGCGTCGAATCCAGCGTCGGGGCTCATCAGTCCCAGCCAGACCGCGATGCCGCCAGGACGGAGCCGGTCAACCGAGGCCTGGTGGGTGGCAGGCAGCCCGACCGCGTCGAAAATCACGTCGAATTCACCTTCCAGCGCCGGTGAGGTGACATCCGCGCCCAGCCCGCCTGCCACCTCGAGACGCCGCTCAGAAAGGTCGGCTACGGCGATCTCGTCGGCACCTCCTCGCTGTGCCGCCAACAGGCATACCAAGCCGATCGTGCCGGCGCCGATCACGCCGACCCGAGATGACTTCGGCGCCCCTGCGAGGCCCCAGGCGTGGACGCCGTTGGCCAGCGGCTCCACCATCGCTCCGGCCTCCCACGACAGATGGGCGGGCAGGTCGTGCAACGAGCGCTCTGGGACGACGACGCGCGGCGCGAATCCCCCGGCACGGTGGATTCCGACGATGGCCCGACCCGGACATATCCGTTCTTGACCGCTGTGGCATAGCGAGCACTGTCCGCACCCGGTCAGGGGGTTGACCGCCACCCTCCGACCGTCAGCGGTCGTGCCCGCGAACTCATGCCCCATGACGAGCGGCGGTTGGCGAAAGCCGGGTTGGCTGATGCCATGCAATTCGCTGCCGCAGATGCCGCACGCGGCGACGTCGACGACCGCCTCTCCCGCCTTCACTGATGGCTCGTCGATATCCTGCAACTCCACTACGCCCGGGCGAGTGAACACCAAAGCTTGCACTGCGACACCTCCGTCACGCCGGCGGCGCCGGACTAAGTACAGGTACTATACGCAGATCCCGCCGGCCCCCAAAGTCGTCGTCACGGCCTCAAGTGCCGCCCGCCCGTCGCCAGCAACGACGCCGCTCCTGCTTAACGAGGGCAACGTCGTGGACTACCTGCGTCGGCGCGGCACGTTCGACGACGGAGCGCCGACCGTGCGCGTTCTCGCCGGTGGCGTTTCGAGCACGGTGCTCGCCATCGAAGGCACCACTCAGGCGGTCGTCGTCAAGCAGCCTCTCGCCAAGCTTCGTGTGCCACAGGAGTGGGCGGCCAAGCGCGAGCGAGCCATCACCGAAGGAGAGGCGCTGACTCTGGCGCGCAGGTGGACGCCGGATGCCGTGCCCGCTGTGCACGACATCGACCGCGACCTTTGCGTCGTGACCCTGGAGCTCGCGCCGGCCGATTGGCGCTGCTGGAAGCAAGATCTGCTGGAGGGGAAAGTAGATGTCGAGCTCGCGGCCGATCTCGGCCGGCTGTTGGGATGCTGGCACCGGCGGTCCTCGGACGACGCTGCGCTACAGGCACAGTTCTCGGACCACGACGCCTTCGAACAACTACGCGTATCGCCCTACTACCGGACGGCAGCGCTTCGCCTGCCCGAGTTCCGTGACCAGATCGAAGAGGTGGTCGACGCCATGCTGGCGACGAGTCGTTGTCTGGTTCACGGCGACTTCTCTCCGAAGAACATCCTCGTCGGACCTCACCGTGAAGCCTGGGTCCTCGATTTCGAAGTGGCGCACTTCGGCGACCCGACCTTCGACGTTGCTTTTCTGCTCAGCCACCTGTGCCTGAAGGCCATCCACCGCCCGGATGGCGCCGCCGCCTACCTGGCGGCTTGCGAGGCGTTCTGGTCGGCATATCACGAAGAACTAGCCGGATCGGTTGGCTTTGACGAACGCAACGTCAGTAAGCAGCTCGGCTGTCTGATCATTGCCCGGGTCGTTGGCAAGTCGCCCGTCGAATACCTGGACGCGGGCGGTCAACGCGCTGCGCTTCGCGTGGGCGGCGACCTGTTGACCCGGCCGCCGGCGGGCATCTCAGCTCTCTTCACGGAACTGAGGCAGGCGTTGCTTGTCCAAGACTGAGGTCGTAGCCGTCGACGGGTGGGAGGTCCTCGACTCGCGCGGCACTCCGACCGTGGCGTGCGAGGTCCGGTTGGCCGGCGGGGCCGTCGGACAGGCCTCAGTGCCGTCGGGAGCATCGACCGGCAGACACGAGGCGGTCGAGCTGCGCGACGGAGGTGACCGCTACGGCGGCCTTGGCGTGCTCCTGGCCGTAGGCAACGTCAAGGGCCCACTCGCGAGTGCCGCCGTAGGAGCAGATGCCGCCGACCTCGCGGAGCTAGATCGAGCCTTGCGGGCGGCGGACGGCACTCCGCTCCTGGCTCGGCTCGGAAGCAATGCCGTGCTCGCCGTGTCCGTGGCGAGTGCCATCGCGGCTGCAGCGGCAGAGGGCATCCCGCTGTATCGCTGGGTCGCCGGGAACGTCGAAGTCAGCCTGCCGCTGCCGATGGTCAACGTCGTCTCCGGTGGAGCCCATGCCGGCCGGGCCGTAGATGTCCAGGATGTCCTCGTCGTTCCCATGGGCGCGGCCAGCTTCGGTGAGGCTCTCGAATGGGCATGGCGGGTGCGGCGCGGCACTGCCGAAGTGGCCGCAGACCGCGGGCTGCTCACGGCCCTGGTGGCGGATGAGGGTGGCCTGGGGCCACCTCTGCCGTCGAACCGGGCGGCTATGGAGTTGGTGGTGGCCGGCATCGAACGGGCGGGATTGGCGCCCGGTGAACAGGTCGGTCTGGCGATCGACGTCGCCGCCAACCAACTCTGCGACCGCGATGGCTACAGGTTCGCGGCCGAGGACCGGCTCCTCACCACTGCTGAGCTCGTCGACGAGGTCATCGGTTGGTGCGGCGATTACCCGATCGTCTCCGTCGAGGACGTTCTCGCTGAGGACGACTGGGATGGCTGGACGGCGGCGACCAGCCGGCTCCGCGGCGTCCAGGTGCTCGGTGACGACCTATTCGCCACTGATCTCAGGCGCCTCGAGCGCGGCATAGGGCTAGGCGTCGCCAACGCGGTGCTCGTCAAGCCGAACCAGAACGGCACCGTCTCGGGTGCCGAGGCAGTCTTGCGGCGGGCCCGGGCAGCTGGTTACGCACCGGTCGTTTCGGCGCGCTCTGGCGAGACCGAGGACGCATGGCTGGCCGACCTCGCCGTCGGCTGGGGAGCAGGCCAGATAAAGGTCGGCTCGACCATGCGTTCCGAGCGAACCGCGAAATGGAACCGCCTCTTGCGCATCGAAGCCGAACTCGGCGCCGCCGCGTCGTTCGCGGGAGCGGGCGCGCTCGGCCACGGCGACCGACTCGGCGCGACCGGGTCGGAAGCTTCGATGGCGGCTTACAGTGACCGGCTCTAGCGGAAAGGGGACCAACACTGCAGATCCTGCGCCTGGGAGACAGTGGTCGCGAAAGGCCGGCCGTACGCGACGGCGATGGTGTGACCTACGACTTGTCGGGTCTCACCTCAGACATCGACGGCACCTTCCTCGCCAACGCGGGTCTCGCCCGCGCCCGGGAGGCGCTCGACCGCGGGAGCCTGCCCATGCTCGAGGGAGCAGCCGATCTGCGTACCGGAGCGCCGGTGGCGCGGCCGGGCGCGGTGATCTGTATCGGACTGAATTACGCCGAACACGCGGCAGAGTCCGGCACGGAGCCACCCGAAAGGCCCGTCGTCTTCTTGAAGCACCCGAACACGATCGTGGGCCCGTACGACGATGTCCTCATTCCGCCAGGGGCGACTCAGGTCGATTGGGAAGTCGAACTCGCCGTGGTTATCGGCAGGCAAGCGAGGTACGTCGAGTCACCCGACGAAGCGCGGGCTCACATCGCCGGCTACACCATCGCCAACGACGTCTCCGAGCGTGACTTTCAACTTGTCCGTTCGGGGGGCCAGTGGTCCAAGGGGAAGTGTTGCGAGACATTCAATCCGCTTGGACCTTGGCTGGCACCAGCCGACGAGGTCAATGTCGACAACCTGGGCCTACGCTCGTGGGTTAACGGAGAGCCGCGTCAGGACTCGACCACGGCCGACATGATCTTCTCCGTATCCGAGCTCGTGTATGACCTCAGTCAGTACCTCGTTCTCGACCCGGGTGACGTCATCAATACCGGCACTCCACAGGGTGTGGCCGTCTCCGGGCGATTCCCGTATCTCGCCGAAGGCGACGTAATGGAGTTCGAGATCGACAGCCTGGGCCATCAGAGGCAGAGCTTGCGCGGCGCGTCCCGCTGAGGATGTCGCTTCAGCCGGCGACGATGCCGCCGTCGATCACCAGTGCGGTGCCGGTCACGAACTCGGCGTCATCAGAGGCGAGATAGAGAGCGGCCTTCGCGATTTCCAGGGGTTGGCCCAGGCGGCCGACCGGCTGCCGGGCGACGAGCGCGGCGCGCGCGGCAGCCGGATCGTCAGCACCCTGAAGCAGCCGGCCGACCCAAGGAGAATCCACCGTGCCCGGGCAAATGCAATTGCAACGTACGCCCGTCGCTGCGTACTGGATGGCGACCTGTCTCGTGAGGCTGATGACCGCTCCTTTGGAGGCGCTGTAGGCAGCCCGGTCCGGTAGGCCGATCAGGCCAGCGACCGATGCGGTGTTGACGATCGACCCCTTGCCCTGGGCCACCATCGTCGGCAGAACGTGCTTCATGCCGAGAAACACGCCGCGGGCGTTGACGGCGAACACGCGGTCCCACTCATCTGTCGGGCAGTCGACGACGCTGGTGGTGGATCCGAGCCCGGCGTTGTTGCACAGCACATCTATACGCCCCGTGGCGTCTATGGCCGTGCTGACCACGCGCTCCACGTCCTCTTCGAGGGCGACGTCCGCATCGATGCGTACGCATCCGTCCGGAGCGCCTGCTGCATCGAGATCGGCGGCAAAGACTTGAGCGCCGGCGTCAACCAACAGCCGCGACAGTTCGAAGCCGATTCCGGACGACGCACCGGTGACCACCACCGTGTAGTCGACGAAGCTGCTCACGCGTCAGCCGGCGTAGGCCCCGACAGCGGCGCCGGCTACGCCGGGTCGGCAACGGAAGAGCGCGCCCGCTACGGGATAGTCAGCGCGTTCTGCCTCGGTGTAACCGTGAGCCGCGGTCGTGATGTAGAGATCGGCGAGATCGGGTCCGGCGAAGGCACACGACGTGACCTGAGGGGCCGGAACCGTCAGGACCGTGTCGAGCCTCCCGTCACTGCTGTACCGGTGAACTGCGCCGCCGCCGAAGAGAGCCACCCACAGGTATCCCTCCGAGTCGATCGCCATGCCGTCCGGAATGCCGTCCGGCTCAGGGACGCGGACGATCGACCGACGCTTGGCGAGGGTCCCCGCCTCTATGTCGAAGTCGAAGGCGTCGACTGTGGCCTCGGCCGAATCGATATAGAACATCGTGGAGGCGTCCGACGACCAGGCCAGTCCGTTTGAGATCGTGACGTCACCGAGCGCCTTTCTCACCGTTCGATCCGCCTCGAGGCAGTAGAGCGCGCCGGCGCCTTGGGCGAAGTCGTACGCCATCGTGCCCGCCCAGAACCGGCCGCGGGCGTCGCACTTGCCGTCGTTCATCCGGGTAGAGCGGTCCTTTGCTTCGACCGCGGCGAAATGCTCACCGGGCCCACCGGTCCAGTCGAAGGCCGCGAACCCGTCAGGTTGCGCGAAGACCAGCCCGCCGGCTGTTCGGGGCACGACAGCACCTACTTCCACCGGCAGCTCCCGAGATTCGTCGACGCCGGTCGCGACATCGAAGCGATGCAGTCGCCGACCCGTGATGTCCACCCACCACAAAACCTCGTACCTGTCGTCCCAGACGGGGCCTTCGCCTAGGACGGCACCTGCCGCCGTGACCTGCTCAACCGAGGGTTCCATCCGTGCCTTTCGGTACGACCTTTGCGCTCGAGTCTGGGGTGCGACGCTCTGTCCATGGGGCGCCTTCGCCCCACCAACCGGTCGACAGATGGTCAGCGAGGTCGGAGCGTTCGATCTTCGCTTCGGCGACAACCTCCGGTCGAAGTCGAGTCCCGAGCCCTGGCTCCTGAGGGCATATGACGCGGCCGCCCTCGATGACGGGCGGACGTTCTACGAGGTCGTGAAAGAAGCCGCGGGTGAAGGAGCGAACCGTCTCCATGAGGAAGAGGTTCGGCAAGGCAGCGCTGGCATGGAGTGTCGCGATGAACCCGACGGGCCCATGGCAGTTGTGCGGAGCCACAGGCAGCTCATGGTGCGCGGCCATCGACGCCACTTTCATGAATTCGGTGAATCCGCCGGTCCAGCAGAGGTCCTGCTTCACGACGTCGACGGCGCGAGCATCGAGGTACGGCGCCATGCCGTAACGCGTGAAAGCCCGCTCGGTTCCGCAGAGCGGAATGGACGTCGACGATCGGAGATCCGCCCAGGCAGCGGGGTTGCCGTGGGGTAGGAGGTCCTCTAGCCACATCGGCCGGAATTCCTCAAGTGCCGCGGCGATACGGATGGCGCTGGGGAGGTTCCAGCAAGAGTGGCCCTCCAACGCGATCTCTATGTCGTCGCCGACGGCATCGCGGATCTCCCCGAACGCTCGTGCCGCGCCGGATACGGCGTGACGCTCGGCCCGCTGTCCCAGGGAAGCGACCGAGAGCTCGTCAAAGGGCCATATCTTCATGGCCGCGAAGCCCTCGTCGACCAGTTCCCGGGCGAGCTGTGCGGGCTCGGAGAGAAAGCGCTCACGGTCGCGGTAGGCGCCATAGCTGACGCAGGTGTTGTACACCGGCACGTCGTCGCGGCACGGCCCGCCGAGGAGCCTGCTTGCCGGTAGGTCGGCCCGCTGACCGAGGATGTCCCACAGCGCAATGTCGAGCGCCGACAAAGCGCGCAGTTCCGCGCCCTGCGAGCCGTGGTAGGCCACGGCCTGGTAGGCGCGCGTCCAGAACGGTTCGGGAGCCGGATCGCCGCCGAGCAGCAAAGGGGCGAGCACGTCGTGAACGACGCGCTCTACGGGGCCGACCCTCGGCATGGTCTCGCCCGTCCCGACGAAACCGTCATCGGTTTCAATCTGCACCCAGATGTAATCCGGGTGGGCCGCCAGCCTGAGCGTCTGTACAGCAGTGACTACCGCCACGGCCCCTCCAGCAGCCCGGTCGGCGTCAAACCGGCTGCATCAGGGCGGTGTCGGGAAGGCGCTCCTTATAGGGTCCGATGTCCATATCGGGGTAACGGGCGGCTACTCCGGCAATGGTCTCGTCGGTCCAGTACGGGTCACCGGGAGCCGGAAAGCTGATCAGCTCACGCTGGCGGGGAGTAGCCCGGGAGATGAACCGGCGCATCTCGGGCGTGTTGGCATCTTTGGCAGGGCTGCGCCATCCCATGAACTGGCAGGCGGCCGACCGGTATACGAAGTGCATGCTCATACGCGTGCCTCGCTCGGCTCGCATCTTCGTACCCCGGTGAAAGGTTTTCAGGCTGTAGATGAGCAGTGAGCCAGCCCGTACGGCTACGGGCCGCTCGGCTTTGTACCACGAGTGGCGCGGCGCCGTCGGCGAAGCGCGCTCCTCGTCACGCGTGGGCGTCGAGACCGTGTCGACATCTCTACCAGTCAGCGTCTGGGACACCACATGGGTGGGCCCGAGGTCCTCGGTCACGTCGGTGAAGTACAGGATGAACGGAATTTGTCGGTAGATA
>JAHWKP010000004.1 GCA_019347775.1 Actinomycetota bacterium
GATCACTGCGTCGACGGGCGCCAGTACGACCCGGCGTTCTATTACTACGCACCCGTCTGCGTCCCCAAGTTCACCGGCGACAACGGCGGCGCCACCTACCGGGGCGTTACCAAGGACAAGATCAAGATCGTCCATTACACCGGCAACCTCGGCGAGGCGGTAGAAGCCCTGCTGCGCGCACAGGGCTCGGCGTCCGAGCGATCGGACAGAGATGCCTTCAGGCGTGCGGTCATGAATGTCATCAACGCCCGCTACGAGCTGTACGGCCGGAAGATCGAGATGGTCGAATGGGAGGGCCAGTGCGCCGCCGTCCCGCCCGACTATCCCTGCCTCCGCAACGAAATGCGACAAATGGTGCAGAGGGAGAAGCCTTTCGCCGTCATCTGGGCGACGTCGCTCGCCTCTCCCGCGTTCGACGAGTTGTCGGCTCTAAAGGTCGTGAATCTCGGCGGCTGGCACTTCCGCGACATCTTCAACCAGCAACGCCGGCCGTATCACTGGGACGTGACGATGGGAGGCACCCAGTTGGTTCGACATGTGGGCGAGTGGTGGTGCAAGCGCATGCACGGCGGCAAGGCCCGCTACGCGGGCGAGACCGGCAACGGTGAGGGCCAGAACCCGCCTTCGAACGACATCCGTAGCCGCACCCGTGTCCTCGGCGTCATCTCGACCGACGACCCTGAGAACAAGCTGGCGATCAATGACCTCAAAGCAGAACTCTCGAAGTGCGGCGCCACCGTCGCGCACGAGTACTACTACGCCCAGGACATCACCACGGCCGAGCAGCAACGTGACGCGGCGGTGGACGAGATGCAGGAGAGCCCCGAGGCGACCACCATCATGTGCTTCTGCGACCTGGTCGCACCGATCTTCCTCTACGCCGAGTGTCAGGACCGCGGGTACTACCCCGAGCACATCATCGTCGGCACAGGATTCATGGACGCAGACGCGGCCGCCCAGGCCTACGACAACACGCTGCCCCCGCAGGGGCACCAGTTCGAGAACGCCTTCGGACTCTCATCCATCGCCGCGCAGGAGCGTCGGGAATCCAACGACGCCAACCGCGTGTGGAAGGCGGGCGGCAACGAGGGCACGATTCCCACTCGCTACGGCGACGCGACACTGCATTGGAACTACTACGCCATGCTGGCGATGATGATTCAAGGTGCGGGTCCGAACCTCACCCCCGCAACCCTGGAGGCGGGCGCCTTCCGGCAGCCGGTGCGTGGTGCTGGAGTCAACAATCCGTTCGTGCAGCAGCGTTCGTTGAATCGCGGCGACTACACGTGGAATGACAACATGCGTGAGGTGTACTGGAGTCCGAGCAAGCCGTCGTCGTTCAACGGAGAGAACGGCACCTACATAACCTTGAACAACAACCGGCGATTCAACATCGGCGAATACCAGAGCGGGCCGTACACCATCCCCGAGAAGCCCCGTTGATCGGTTGAGTAGATGAGTCTGGGGGGGCGGGCCGCCCTCGGGCCCGTGGATGCCGCGCTCGATGGAGCGCGCGCCGCGCTGGACAATCGACTCTCCGGTCCGATCATCAAGATCGCGGCCACGTTCCTCGGCGTCTTCGCGCTCTCGCGGGCTCTTTTCGGGACTCCGGTCCAGATCCTGTTCTTCGGGTCATGCCTCGGCGCGCTGTACGGCTTGATCGGCGCGTCGGTGATCCTCGTCTATCGCACGAACCGCATCGTGAACTTCGCGGTGGCCGGCCTCGGCGCAGTCCCCGCCGTCTTGGCGATCCTGTTGATCGTCCTGAAGGGCTGGTCGTGGTACGTGGCCTTCCCACTCGCCTTGGTCGGCGGTGCTCTACTGGGCGCGGTAGTCGACATCGTTGTGATCAGAAGGTTTGCGACCGCGCCACGCTTGATACTGACGGTGGCGACGATCGGAATAGCCCAGCTTCTGGCCTACATCGGTTTCCTGATCCCCATCTGGCTCGGCACGGAGGGCAAGCCGATCTCAGTCATCCCCACCCCTTTCCGGGACTTCACCCTGACGCTGGGCAACGAGCGGTTCAGCGGCGACTACCCCTTCTCGCTGTTCGTCGTCGCGGTCGTGGTGGCAGCGCTGACGTTGTTCTTCCGCTACACCAGGATCGGCATCGCCCTACGGGCGTCGGCGGAAAATGCCGACCGCGCTTCCTTGCTAGGAATCCCGGTCCGCCGTGTCGGGACGGTCGCCTGGACTATCGCCGCGACGCTGGCATCGATCACGATCTTCCTGCGCAGCACCCTGGTTGGTGTCCCGACCGACGGGAGCTTGGGGCCGACGGTGCTGTTGTACGCGCTGACGGCCGCCGTCATCGCCCGCATGGAGTCCATCCCGACCGCACTGGTCGCCGGCATGGCGATCGGGGTGCTGGCCCAGGCCTCGGTCTTCAGCACAGGCAGTGACACGCTGGCCGGAGCGATCATGCTCGTCGTCATTCTGGTGGCCCTGCTGGCGCAGCGGGGCAAGCTGTCGCGAGGTCAGGACACGGGCGTGAGCTCGTTCAAGGCGGTCCAGGAGTTCAAGGGCGTGCCCACCGAGTTGCGCAACGTCCCCGAGGTCGTGGGAGCGCGCACCGTGCTCGCACTGGTGGTAGCGGCTCTGGCTTTGGCCGGGCCTTACATAGTCGGTCTTGCGCAGGTGGGACTTCTCACGCTGATCGTCATCTACGCCATCGTGGCGGTTTCGCTCGTGGTGCTCACGGGGTGGGCTGGGCAGATCAGTCTCGGCCAATTCGGAATAGTCGGCGTGGCCGCGGCGACGGCCGGCGGCCTCGCCGCCAACCACAACATCGACTTCTTTCTGACCCTCTTCGCCGGTATCGCCGCCGGCACCGTGGCGGCCGTTCTGATCGGGTTGCCCGCGTTGCGCGTCCAGGGCCTGTTCTTGGCCGTGACGACGCTGGCCTTCGCTCAGGCGGTGTCGGGTTATCTGCTCAACGCGAGCTATCCCATCGGCGAAGCGTTGCTTCCGGACAGCGGCAACCGGATAGTGCGGCCGGTTCTGTGGGGAAGAATCGATCTGGCGAGCGATCGCGCCTACTACTACCTCTGTCTCGCCTTCCTGGGGATCGTCCTCCTCGCCGCTTCGGCCTATCGCCGGAACCGGGCTGGGCGGGTCCTGATCGCGGTCCGCGACAATCCCCGGGCCGCGCCTAGCTATTCGATCAACCTGGCGCGGAGCCGCCTGGCGGCCTTTGCGGTCTCTGGTGCGCTCGCGTCGGTCGGCGGTGTACTCCTCGGCTACCAGCTCGGGGCCATCGACCGCGTTACCTACGGAGTGGGCAGCAGCCTGGAGATCTTCATCATCGCGGTCGTCGGCGGTCTGACATCGCTGCCGGGCGCGATCATGGGCGCCGCCGCCATCCAGTCGATCAAGTTCTTCGGCGAATCACAGATCGAGAACCTGTCGCTTCTGGTGACCGGTCCCGGGATTCTGGTCATCCTGCTCTTTCTTCCGGGTGGGTTCGGCGAGGCCTTCTACCGGACGCGCGACTCCTATCTTCGGTGGGTTGCGAGCCGCCGGGGCATAGAAGTCCCATCACTGGTCGCCGACCGACTCGTGCACGAGGCTGACGACGATCACATCATCCGTGACGCCGAGGAGACCACCGAGGTCCTCGAAGAAGAGGAACTGGCAGGCGTCCGGTGAGCGTCGCCCTCGAAGAACCCCGCACGCGGCGCAAGTCCCTCAAGGCTCTCACCGGTGGGGCCAGCCTGGTCCCGCTGGCGGTGCTCTTCTCGCTCAACTTCGTCGACGAATTCGACCGCGTGGCCTTCGCGGCGTTGGCCCCCGAGATCCGTGACGCTTTCAATCTCTCCGACGAGGGCATCTCGACCCTGCGGGCGATCGCGAGCGTGTTGGCGCTGTTCGCGGCGTTGCCGATCGGCATTCTGGCCGACCGCTTCAACCGGGTCCGGATATCGATCGTGGCCGGCGTCGCATGGGGAATCGCGGCGGTGCTCACTGGTGTCGTCCCCGCACTCATCCTTCTGTACGTCGTCCGCTTCTTCTCGGGAGTGGGCCGCATCTCCAACGAAGCTGTCCATCCGAGCCTCCTGGCCGACTATTACCCCCGCAAGGCCCACCCGCGGATATTCGGCATCCACCGCATGGCCAATGCCACTGCGCCCGTGGCCGGCGTCATCGCCGGATACGTGGGCGCGACGTGGGGATGGCAGACCGCCTTCTTCGTGCTGGCGGCACCGACCGCGGTCACGTTGGCCATCGCCGCCCGGCTGCGCGAGCCAGCGAGGGGGGAGAGCATCGACGCGGAGCTGGCGATCGCTCAGGCGGGCGAAAAGGCTGTCCCGTTCGCCGAGGCCCGGCGCCAGCTCTTCGCGGTACCGACCCTGCGCCGGCTCTGGATCGGCGCTTTCTTCTTCGGGCTCGGGACGCTGCAACTCGACACCCTGCTCAGTCTGTTCTTCGAGAAGGTCTACGGGTTCGACGCCTTGGGACGTGGATGGGTGCAGTTCGTCTTCGGCGCCGGAACGGTCGCGGGGCTCGTCGCCGGCTCTCGGTTCGCCAATCGGGCTGTCGCCGATGGCCGGCGCAGTCGTCTACCTACGGTGGTCGGAGCCGCGACCATTCCCTTCTTCATCGGGCTGCTGATGCTCGCCGCCAGCCCGATTGCCGCCGTGGGTCTACTGGGCGCCTTCCTGGTCTCGGCCGGCAATGGCTTCTATCAGCCGGCCTATTACACGGTGGTCGGCACGGTCGCTCCGCCTCGCGTGCGCAGCCAGTCGTACGCGTGGGCGATTCTGATCTTCGGTTCGGGCGGCCTGAGCTACCTGCTCGTCTTCGGCGCCTTCGGTGGAGAAGACGGGTCTTACCGCGGGCTCGCCGTCGCCCTCGCCCTCATAACGTCGATCGCCGGAGTGGCCGCTGCGTCGGCATCGAAGTTCTTCGAACGTGACGCCGACCAGGCGGCCGCCACATTGGCCACCGCCGCCCGGCTCAACGAGGAGCGAGAAGCCGGTGGTTCGGCCCTGCTCGTGTGTCGGGGCGTCGATGTGGCCTATGACAACGTCCAGGTCCTTTTCGGCGTGGACCTCGACGTCAACGAAGGCGAGATAGTCGCGCTCCTCGGGACGAATGGCGCCGGCAAGTCGACGCTCCTGAAGGCGATCTCGGGACTCGTCGAACCGATCGGTGGAAGCATCTTCTTCGACGGCCGGGACATGACCCACGCCGATGCCGTGACCGCAGCACGTGCCGGGATCGTCCAGGTGCCGGGAGGCAAGGCGGTGTTCCCGACCCTCACCGTCGCCGAGCATTTCCGAGCCTCGACGTGGCTCTACGCCGACGAGTCCAAGGAAGCGATCGACGCCCGGGTGGCCAAGGTCCTGGACATGTTCCCGCGGCTTTCGGAGCGGTGGGACCAGATGGCCGGTGACATGTCCGGTGGCGAACAGCAGCAACTGGCACTCGGTATGGCTTTCGTGGCCAATCCGAAGCTGCTGATCATCGACGAACTGAGCCTCGGCCTGGCACCGACGGTGGTGGAGCAACTCCTGGGCATCGTGCGCGCCATCCACGCGGAGGGATGCACGGTGATCCTGGTCGAGCAGTCGGTCAACATCGCCCTGACCATCGCGCAGCGGGCGTACTTCATGGAGAAAGGAGAGGTGCGCTTCTCAGGGCCGACCGCTGACCTCCTCGCCCGCGGCGACATCCTCCGAAGTGTCTTCCTCGAGGGCGCGGCCTCAGGCGGGTCTCGGAGCGCAGGCCGCCCGGGGGCTCCGGCCGGGGTCGGGGGCGCTCCCTCCGGCGACCGTCCTCCCGCTCCTTCGGAGCGCTCGGACCCTCACCGCCAGCGACGTCGCCTCCGGGACACCCCCGACCCCGACCCCCCTGTCCTTGAAGTGATTGGGCTCACGAAACGGTTCGGGGGGATCACTGCGGTCGATGACGTCTCGTTCGCCCTCCGAGATGGGGAGATATTGGGGCTGATTGGGCCGAATGGGGCGGGGAAGACGACGATCTTTGACCTCATCTCGGGGTTGTTGCCTGCGGACGCCGGACGCATCTTCTTCAAGGGGGTGGATATCAGCGATTGGAGTCCGGACCGGCGCGCCGCTCTCGGTCTCGGTCGCAGCTTCCAGGACGCCCGCATTTTCCCGAGCCTCACCGTCGTGGAGAACATCGCCATCGGCCTCGAGCGTCATCTCGAAGTGCGCGACCACCTGTCCTCGGTACTCGATCTGCCCGCCGCGCAGGAGACCGAGGAGGACGTGGCCTTTACGGTCGACGACCTCATCGAGTTGATGAACCTCGGCGCCTACCAGGACAAGTTCGTGTCGGAGCTCTCCACCGGTAGCCGCCGCATCGTGGACCTGGCGTGCATCCTGGCTCAGGACCCCCAGGTGCTGATGCTCGACGAGCCCTCTGGCGGCGTGGCCCAGAAGGAGACCGAGGCGCTCGGCCCGCTCCTGCTCCGCATCGTCGAGCGCACCGGCTGCTCGGTGCTCGTCATCGAGCACGACATGCCGCTGATTACGACCGTGTCGGACCAGATCCTGGCCTTGGAGCTGGGGGCGACGATCGTGCTCGATACCCCCGAGCGGGTAGTAAACGACCCCAGGGTGATCTCGTCATACCTGGGCGGAGACGTAGATGTCATAAACCGCTCGGGTGCTCTCGCCGATGCGAACGGTGCGGCCCCGACCCCGAGGCGGAAAAGATCCTCGAAGAAGGTGGCCACGAAGAAGGTAGCGACTAAGAAGAAGGCGGTGCCCGGCAAGGCCGGCCCCCGGGCGCGAACATAGAGGTGATGATGCGAAGGCTCAGGGGGATCGTGACAATGGCGGCAGGGGTCTCCTTGCTGGCCGGCTCCGGGGCACTCGGCTCGACGACTGTCGGTGCTGAGGCGGTGCTCGAAAACTACGGCTGGTGGTACAAGGCGAACCAGTTCCCAGACGACTTCGCGACGCCGCCGGCACCCCCGGCGCCGCCTGGAGCTTCCTCGGATGGTTTATACATCGCTCGAGATCCAAGTGGTCCCTTCGCCCTCGGTGCGGTGCGTTATGTCGCCGAGGGTCCGGGAACCCTGACCTTGGAGTTCTCCGAAGACGGCCAGAGCGGGATCCCGTCCATCGGTGCTTGCGTGGCGCTGACAACTTGGGATGGCGCTTCAGCTGGTCGCTGGGACGCCCGACCGGAGTACGACTGCGTCAACCAGGCCGAAGGCGTGGTCTCGGAAGACGGCGCCACCATGACTTTCGAGGTCACCCCGACCCTTCAGCGCGTGCTCGGCGTATATGACCTGGCTCTCGTGCCGCAAGGGCCGGTGCCATTCACCGCGAGCTTCAACGCGCCGCGAGGATCCAGCATGGTCACCGAGGGTGGCGGCAGCGAAGAGGCGTTCCCCTCGACTAGCGAGCCGCCGGCCCAGCAGGAGCCGGCCGGCTTTGGAGGAGGCGATCAGTTCGGCTCGTTCGACACGACGTTCCCGGTTATCGACGAATCCCGCAGCACCACCGCTGCCCCCGGAGTGGCTCCGCCACCGACAGCCGACGTCCCGATCAGGTCCGGCGCCCAGCCGGTTGCGGTCACTCGCCCGCTGGCTCTGCCGGACGACCGCAATGAGCGCATGGCTGCAGTGGCCGGACTGGCGCTGCTGTTACTCGGCGCCTGGTGGTTCGGTGGCCGCACCGTGCGGCCGCCGCGGTTGCTCGGCTCGGTGGCCGGTCGGGCCCGGGCTCTGGAGGTGAGCGCGGAATCCGCGCCCTCAGGGCCAGTGCGAGGCATCGGACGTTTTGCCCGGCCCCGATCGAGCTGAGTTCAGTCTCGCCGTCGCCTGGCCGGCGACACCACCACGCCCCTGGCTCCGTTGGGGGCAGCGGTAATGGTCACGCGGGCGCGGTAATGCAGCGCCAGACGGCGCTCGGTTAGAACCTCAGACGGCGTGCCGCGGGCAACCACGCGTCCTTGGTCGAGCATCACGAGAGACTCGGCGTATTGCGAGGCCATGGTGAGGTCGTGTATCGCCGACAGAACCGTGATCCTGGAGTCGACCCGGAGCCGGTCGACCAGATCGAGCACCTCTTGGGCATGACCGAGATCGAGGCCGCTTGTCGGCTCGTCCAGCAGCAACACTGGTGCCTCCTGAGCCAGTGCCCTCGCCAGAACGACGCGCCTACGTTCACCGCCTGAGAGCGTTTCCACGGGGCGAGCCCGGAACTCGTCGAGTTCGAGTCGGTGAAGGACTCGTGAGACGACCTCCATGTCGTGCGGGCCTTCCACGCTGAAGAATCCAATGTGGGGATTGCGACCGAGAAGCACGTAGTCCTCCACTGTGATCCCCGCCGGGATAAGCGGATCCTGAGGGACGTAGGCCATGGAAAGGGCCCGCTTGGATGGAGTCAGAGTCGTTACGTCGGTGCCGAGCAGTTCGATCCGTCCCGCCGTCAATGGACAAAGAGCGCTAGACGCCCGCAGCACGGTCGTCTTGCCTGCGCCGTTCGGGCCGATCAGCGCGACCCACGCACCTCGCTCGACCTCCAGCTCCACCGAATCGAGAACCAAGTGGTCACCTAGGCGCACCGATATGTCCGCGACGCGCAGCGCTGGGCCGGTGCCCCCGATCGTCGGCGAAGACAGCTCGCGCAACGACCGCTTCATGGCGAGGCCACCGCCCGCCGTGAGCGAAGAAGCAGGACGAAGGCTGGTGCGCCGATGGCGGCGGTGACCACCCCGATCGGCAGCTCGGCCGGAGCCAGTACCTGCCGCGCGATCAGGTCGGCCAGTACGAGGAACCCCCCGCCCGCCAGGGCGGAGAGCCCTAGGAGCCATCGGTAGCTCGTGACTCCCGCAAGCCGCAAGGCGTGGGGCACGATGATTCCGACGAATCCGATCAGGCCGCTGGCTGAGACAGCGGCCGCCGTTCCGAGCGACGCTGCTCCCACGATGAGTAGCCGAGACCGTTGGACGGCCAAGCCAAGCGAAGAGGCCTCGTCCTCACCGACGGTCATCACGTCCAGCGCCCTTCGGTGGACGAGGATGACGACCGCGGCGGCGATGACGTACGGCGCGGTGCGGACCACCTCGGACCATCCCGCGGTGGACAGCCTTCCGAGGATCCACGAGTACACCTCACGGATGTCCTCGGAGTAACGCTGCTGTACGAAGGTCTGCGCGGCGGTGGCCATCGACGCGACGGCTACCCCGGCCAGCAGCAACGAAGCTGGAGTGCGTCGGCGTTCCCCAGTCGCGCCGGCGACATACGTGATCGCGACCGCGCCGAGGGCGCCGGCGAAGGCGAAAAGGGGGACAGGGCTGGACCATGGCCCGAGCACGGCGACCGCGCCCAGTCCCCAGCCGATTGCGAGCGTGGCTCCAAGCCCTGCCCCAGCGGCGGCTCCGAGGAGGTACGGATCCGCCAGCGGGTTCCTGAAGACACCTTGGTAAGCGCAGCCGGCGAGTGCGAGGGTGGATCCGACGAGCAGGCCCAAGACGACCCTGGGTAGGCGCAGCTGGCTGACGATGGCCGACTCAGTGCTGGTCAGGCCTTCGGCCTGGCCGAAGCCGGGCAGGAACGACAGCGCCTGAACAAGCGCCCGGACCGGGGGGATACCCACTGGGCCGACCGCGAGACCAAGCCCGACCGCAGTGGCGGTCAGGCCCAGCACTGCGGCAAGGACCAGGCGATGGCGTCGCCGGCGGCCGGTTGACGGGGCGCCATCCCGCTGTAGGCCGCGGGCCTTCGGGGCGGCCAGGGTCAGGCGGCGTCCTTGGCGTCAGCAGTGGGCGCGCCGACGGCGTCCACGACTGCCCTGAGAAAGTCCACCACTCGGGGCCCCCACCGCGAGGCAATGTCTGCGTCGACGACTACGACGTTGCCCTCTTTGACCGCCGTCATCTGCGACCAACCCGGACGCTGTGCGACCGCCTCGCCGGCCTCACCACTGGTCGTGTGCGCCAGGAAGATGTAGTCCGGATCGGCGTCGATGATGAATTCGGCCGACAGTTGCGGGTAGCCGCCGGCGTCGTCGGGCGCTGCGTCGGCGATATTGCGCAGGCCCGCCAGTCCGTAGACGTTGCCGATGAAGGTGGCCGAAGTGACGCTAAAGAGCGTCGGGTCGAGCTCGTGGTAGTAGGTCAACGGCTCTTCGGGCTCCGGCACGCGGCCGGAGAGCTCTGTGATTTCTTCCTTCATCGAAGACACCAGCTCTTCCGCGTCCGCGGTATGCCCAGTTGCGGCGCCGAGCGTCTCGATCTGTTCATAGGTCCCGGACAGGTCCGTCGGGGCCTCCAGCAGTAGTACCGGAATATCCAAACCGGCGAGCCCGTCAACCAGGTCCTCGATGTCATTGGAGACGACAACGAGGTCGGGTTCTTGCGCGGCAATGGCCTCGAGATTCGGTGTGAATCCCGACAGGTCGGTCGTCGGGGCTTCGGGCGGAAAGTTCGACTGGTCGTCCACGGCCACGACCTGGTCGCCGGCGCCGATGGCGAACAGCATCTCGGTCAGGCTGGGCGCCAGCGACACGATGCGGTTGGGCCGGCTTTCGATGGTCACTGTGCCGTTGGCGCCTTGTACGTCGACCGGGAAGGCGGACTCGGCCGGGGTCTCCGGAACGGGGGGCCCGGCCGCTTGGTCACCGCAGGCGGCGCCGAGCAGCGCCATCACGGCGAGCAGGGCGACGGCGAGAGGCGCGCGCCAGCGCCGGTTGGGAGTTTCGGTCGGTTCGGTCATGGGGTTCCTCCTGTCGGTCGAGTAGTGGGTCTCGTCGACAGGGGAGTCCCCTGACGCACGAATGCCCTGTCCTCGAGGCTTCTCGTGCGACCGGCGGCTCAGGCGACCTGGCTCGTTCCCTCCCTAGGCTCCCAGGGCGGGGAAATCACAGTTGCGGGACAGCGCCGGGGTTACACCGGACTTCGCTGATCCGTCGGTTGCAGGCGTGACCATAGCTTGCCCGGGGTGCCGGGCTAGAGTGTGGGTCCGTGCGAAGGGGTGGGGGAACTCTCGCCGTGACTGCTCTCGTGGTCGCGACTGTCTTCTTCGGCGCGCCTCCCGCCGCCGCGGAATCGGCCTCCAGCGTGGCCGCGGCCCAAAAACGGGCCAACGCCGCCGCCCAGCGCTACGCCCAGGCTGTGGGCGCCCTGAACGCCGCGGAGCGCAAGACGGCCGAGCTCGAGGCTCGTACGGCACGCACCAGCGCCGAACTGGCTGGATTGCAGTCCCACGTACGCGACCGGGCCGTGCGTCAGTACGTCAGCGCTGGGTCGGAGATCTCCTGGCTAGAGGCTAAAGACATCAGCCGCGCGACCCGGACGCAGGCCATGGCCCGGTTCGTGCGCCTGGGTAACGACGACGCCATCGACCGCTACCAGGCCCTCACCGAAGACCTTGAGATCGAGCGTGCGGCAATGGCCCGCGCCGTAGAGGCCAGGCGGGCTGCCGCCGCCAAGTTGAAGGCCGAGGAGGCCGCTTCCCAGAGGGAGCTGGCCCGCCTGGAAGAGATCCAGGCCAAGGCCGAGGCCGCCCGCCGGGCCGCGGCTTCGCGTCGCCCGGCGTCTTCTTCGGGGCCACCGCGGGCGTCCCGCGGTAGTGGAGCCCCAACGGTCATCGGAAGCGGTTCGTGGAGATGTCCGGTTCAGGGTCCTCGTTCGTTCACCAACGACTGGGGCAACCCGCGGTCCGGCGGGCGGCGCCACCAGGGCACCGACATCCTGGCGCCCAGGGGCACGCCGGTCGTGGCCAGCGTGGCCGGCACGGTGCGGCACCACAACTCCCGGATGGGCGGCCTGTCGTACTACCTGAGGGGCAACGACGGCAACACGTACTTCGGCACCCACCTCTCCGGCTACGCGGCCTCGGGTGCGGTGGCGGCCGGCACGGTCGTCGGATACGTGGGTAACAGCGGCAACGCCTCAGGCGGCCCGCCTCACCTGCATTTCGAGATTCACCCCGGCGGCGGCGGGCCCACCAACCCGTACCCCACCCTGCGCCAGTACTGCTGACCCCGTTCCGGGCGTACTTCGATCGGCTCCACGTGCCGAAGCACGCCCGCTCGGCGTTACTCGCCGACGTCGAGGACCTCGTGGACGTCCGACACGAACAGGCCCGGCTTGAGGCCGCCCGCCACGAAGTGCAGCCTTCCCGCCAGCGATCCGGCGGCAAGGCCGTGACGCCCGTCGGATAACTGGGCGACCACTCGCCACTTCCCGCCGCGAAGACATTCCACGAGAGAGATCGTGCGATCGGTCTGCTCACCGCCGGCGACACAGGGAACGGCCCCGACGCTTGTCGCAGCGAAGCCGCCCCGTTCCTTCTGGAGCGGTGATTCTCTTCGCCATGCAGCCTGACCCGGGCGCCAGGACTCCACCGACCGGAGGTTCGTGTCAAGGCCGCCGACCCGTCCGCCGATGGCGAGCACCCGGTCACCGGTGGTGACGGCCGCGAGATGCTCACGGGGGTCGTTCAGGTCTGGACCCCGCTCCCAGCGAGTCGAGTCCGGCTTCAGGAACTCGACCACTCGGGACACCGACTGCGGCGACCCGTCTCCGACGGTAGAGCCGCCGATGGCGACGATGGTCTCCTCATTCATGGTGCCGGCCAGTGCGCCTCGTGCATGCGCCAACGGGGGCTCGGACTTCCAGCGCCGGTCCGTCGGACCGAGGCTCCAGACCTCGGCCTTCGGCACCCACGTCCGACCGTCGACCCCATATCCGCCAATGACCCACAGCCGGCCGGCGGGCCCCACCACGGCGGTGGTGTGGTGCAGAGCCTCCGGTAGAGAAGGACCCTCGGACCAGGCGTCGGCGCCCGGATCGTAGATATAGACCTTCGACGAAGCCCGTCCGTCGGCCCGCAGGCCTCCGACGACGACCATCTGGCCCTTCCAGGCGGTCCCGGCCACCTCGGTGAGAGCCTCGGGTAGCGGAGCCGAGAGTCCCGGCGACCGAGGCGCCGCGACCGACGTGGTGGCTCTGTCCGAACTGGTCGTACCGGATCCCAGTTCGCCGACGTCACCGGGTCCGGCGCACGAGGGCAACATCATCACGAGTGCGGTCGTAGCGCCCGCCAACCACCGCACAGAGTCACGTTAGGCCTGCCGCTGCCTAGATTGCCTGGGGTGAGAGTGGGAATCCTTGGGGGGACCGGTCCCGCGGGGCGCGCGCTGGCAGCCCGCCTGGCCGACGCGGGCGTGGATGTCATCATCGGCTCCCGGTCGGCCGAGCGGGGTGAGGAGGTCTGTGTCGGCCTCCGGGAGAAGTGGGCCGGACGCGATTTCGCCGAACTAACCGGAGGAGACAACGAGCAAGCCGCGGGCGCCGACGTCGTAGTGGTTGCGACGCCCTGGGACTCCGCCGCGACAACTGCGGGCTCGGTTGCCGGCCGCCTGGAGGGCAAGGTCGTGATCTCCATGGCCAACGCTCTGGCGAAGGTCGGCGACGAGTGGGAGCCTCTGATCTCGCCCCGCGGTTCAGTCGCCGCCTCAGTCGCGGCACGGTTGCCCGGGTCCTACGTCGCCGCCGCCTTCCAGCACCTTCCCGCACGGGAGCTGGGTGATCTGTCGCGACTGCTCGAAGCCGACGTGTTGGTTTGTTCCGATCACGCCCAGGCGCTGTCGACCACGATGGAGTTGGTAGGGAGGATTGCCGGCCTGCGGGGCATCGAAGCCGGCCCCCTTTCGAACGCGGCCTCGCTCGAGTCTTTCGTGGCCGTAATCCGCGAAGTCAACGTTCGCTACAAGACGCACGCCTCGCTGCGTCTGACCGGCATCCCAGATGAGGCCGTCACCCCTCAAGGATGAAGCTTTACGACACGGCGCGGCGAGACGTCGTGCAGTTCCACCCGGGCGAAACAGTCACGATCTACACCTGCGGTATCACGCCGTACGACTCCGAGCACGTTGGCCACGCCGCCACCTACCTCGCCTACGACGTGCTGCAGCGACGGTTGATCGACTCGGGTCGCAAATGTCGGGTCGTGCGCAACGTCACCGACGTCGACGACGACATCCTCAAACGATCACGTGAGCTCGGGGTCTTCTACCTCGATCTGGCGGCCGAGGAGATGGCCCGGTTCGACGCCAACATGACTTCGCTGAACCTTTTGCCGGTCGAGTCCGAGCCCCGGGCCACGGGTGCGATCCCCGACATCCTTTCCTTCGTCGACACCCTCCTCGAGCAGGGACAGGCCTACCAAGCGGCCGACGCCGTGTACTTCGACGTCAGCACCTCGAAGGAATTCGGTCAGCTGAGCGGACTCAATCGCGGCGAGATGCTCAAGCTGGCGGCCGAGAACGGCGGTAGACCCGATGACCCTGCCAAGCGTGACCCACTCGACGTGGTCCTGTGGCAACCCTCGGCCGCCGGCGAGCCATGGTGGGAGTCGCGGTGGGGTAGAGGCCGCCCTGGTTGGCACGTGGAATGCGCCGCCATCGCGACCAGAGAACTGGGCAAGACCATCGATGTCCACGGGGGTGGACGCGACCTGGTCTTCCCGCATCACGAGTGTGAGGCCGCCCAGGCCCAGGCCGTCACCGGACAGCCCCTGGCTCGTCACTGGATGCACACCGCGATGGTGGCTTTCGAGGGAGAGAAGATGTCGAAGTCACTGGGGAATCTGGTGTTCGTCAGCGACCTGCTGAAGGAATCCGACCCCGCGGTGGTGCGGGTGGCCCTGCTCGCTCAGCACTACCGGCATGACTGGGAATGGTCAGCCGAGTTGGTGCACGCCGCCTCCGACCGGCTGGCCAGGTGGCGGGCCGCCGGCGACGGCGACGGGGCGCTGGATGAGGTGCGCAACGCCCTGGACAACGACCTCGACACTCCCGCGGCGGTTGACGAGATCGACGCCGCCGCCAAGGCAGGGCTCGGTGTCAGCTCGGCACTGAGCCTCCTCGGCGTCACCGAAATCGGACGATGAGCTGATTCGCTCGCCGTAACCTCACCCGATGGCCCAGATCAACGTCTCCCTGCCCGACGGTTCGTCTCGGGAGCTCGAATCCGGTGCCACGGCCGCTGATCTGGCCGCCTCGATCGGACGGGGACTGGCGAAGGCTGCCGTCGCTGCGGTGGTCAACGACGAGCCGGTCGACCTGGGCTACCCCCTCGAAGACGGCGCCAACGTCGCCATCGTCACCGCCGACAGCCCCGAAGGGCGTTACATCCTGCGCCACTCCACTGCTCATGTGATGGCCCAAGCGGTGCTCGACCTGTGGCCAGGCGCGCACTTCGCCATCGGACCTCCCGTCGAGAACGGCTTCTATTACGACTTCTCTCTTCCGGGTGATGCCCGGTTCAGCGAGGAGGACCTTGTACGCATCGAGGCCCGCATGCGCGAGATCGTCGGAGAGGACCAGCCCTTCGTCCGAGACGAGATGGAGGCAGATCGCGGACTCGAGCTCTTCGCCGATCAACCTTTCAAGCGCGAGATCATCGAGAGCGTTGAGCCAGAGGAAGGGGCTTCCGGCGGCGCCGTGAGCGTCTACCGCAATCCCCGGACGAACGGCGAGGCATTCGTGGACCTGTGCCGGGGCCCGCACGTGCCGAGCACCAAGCGCCTCGGACACTTCAAGCTGATGCAGGTCGCCGGCGCGTACTGGCGGGGCGACGAGCACAGACCCCAGCTGCAGCGCATCTACGGCACCGCATGGGAATCCGCGGCCGCGCTGGAAGAACATCTGCACAACCTCGAAGAGGCGGCCAAGCGCGACCACCGCAAGTTGGGTACCGAGCTCGACCTCTGGTCCATGCCGAGCGAGCTTGGGCAGGGGCTAGTGATCTACCACCACAACGGAGCGGTGATCCGGCGCGAATTGGTTCGCTACGCCGAGGATCTGCACGAGAGGCGGGGCTACACCTTCGCCTCGACCCCCCACCTGGCGCGTTCGGAGTTATGGCAGACCTCCGGGCATCTCGACAAGTTCGCCGACCTGATGTATCCGAGCATGGAGCTCGAAGAAGGCATTTCCTACCGGGTGAAGCCGATGAACTGCCCGTTCCACGTCTTGGCCTACAAGTCGGGCCAGAAGTCGTATCGCGACCTTCCCATCCGGATGTTCGAACTGGGCACCGTCTATCGCCACGAGAAGTCCGGCGTGCTCCACGGAGTTCAGCGTCCGCGCGGTTTCACCCAGGACGACAGCCATGTCTTCTGCCGCGAGGACCAGCTCGTCGAGGAGCTCTGCGCGGTGATGGACCTGGTCATCGAGCAGTACGAGCCCTTCGGCCTCGAAGCCGCACGTATCGAGCTGTCCACCAAGCCCGGCACTGCCATTGGAACTCCGGAAATGTGGGAGCGAGCTGAAGAGGCGTTGAGGACCGCGCTGGAACAGGCCAAGCGCGAGTACGTCCTGGCGGAAGGCGAAGGGGCGTTCTACGGCCCGAAGATCGACTTTCAGTTCCGCGATGCGATCGGCCGTACTTGGCAGCTCACCACCATCCAGTGCGACTTCGCCCTCCCGGAGCGCTTCGACCTCGGCTACATCGGCGCGGACAACGCCCGGCACCGGCCCGTGATGATTCATCGGGCCATCTACGGCTCCATCGAACGGTTCCTCGCCACACTGGTGGAGCACACCGCCGGTGCTCTGCCCGCCTGGCTGTCTCCGGTCCAGGCGCGGGTTCTTCCAGTGGCCGAGGCCCACGCCGACTACGGAGCGCAGGTCGTCGCCCGCCTGCGCGACGCCGGCCTGCGAGCCGAGCTCGATGCCCCGGAGTCCACCCTGGGCGACCGGGTGCGCAAGGGCAAGCTCGAGAAGGTTCCGTACGTCCTTGTCGTCGGGGCTGACGACGTTGAGGCAGGTACCGTCGGCGTGAACCGCCGCGGCGAGGACCGGCCCGAACGGGGCGTGGCCCTCGAGGACTTCGTTTCTCTCCTGGCGACCGAGGTGCGAGAAAAGGCGCGGGACTGACGTTGGGCGACGATGCAGCCGCGGTCGGAGCATCGGGAGTGGAACGGCTCTGGGCGGGGTGGCGCAGCAGCTATCTCAATGCGCCAAAGCCCGAAGGATGTGTCCTGTGCGGACTGCTCGATGTCCCGTCAGAGCGTGACTCCTACGTCATATGGCGGGGTCGCCTGGCGGCCGTGGTTCTCAACACCTACCCGTATTCCTCGGGCCACCTGATGGTGCTGCCTACGCGCCACGTCGGTGAGATCGAAGGGCTCGCGAGCGAGGAGTCGGCCGAACTGTGGCAGGCGCTCGGGCGATCCGTCCGCGCCGTCAAGGCGGCCTATTCGCCCGACGGGTTGAACGTAGGAGCCAACCTCGGTAAGGCGGCCGGTGCCGGGGTGCCCGGCCACCTTCACCTCCACGTCGTGCCGCGGTGGGAGGCCGACACCAACTTCATGACGAGTGTCGCCGAGGCTCGAGTCCTGCCCGAGGCGCTGGGTGATACCTACGACAAGGTCAAGGCGTCCTGGCCGGCATGACCGGCCCCGGCCCCGCAGGCCCGGCGACGAACCCGCCCTCGAACGACGACCGGGCCGTTCAGGCGGGCGACGAATTGCCCGACGACCTCGTTCCCAGCGCGGCTCGGGGCAAGTACAGCGTTCCCGACAATGCCCGCCGGAGGCGCCCGGCCATCGTCTTTATGGTCTTCGCAGCAGTCAGCGGAGCCCTTTGGTTGACCAAGGCGAACGGTGGCGTGCTGGTCAACGACGGCTTCGCCTATGCGGCGATCGTGTTCATGCTTCTCGGTGCCTACTTCCTGGCGTCGTCGAAGCGCGTGAATGTCTGGGAGGACGAAGCCATCGCCACCGCCAAGCGCGGAACCGCGCTTGCGGGCGCCAGTGGCCGGGCGCAGCTGGCGTGGCGAGGCCTCGTCGGGCGCCCCGTATGGCGGGTGCTGCTGCACGACGAGTCACAGCCGGTTGTCCGGCGGGGCGTGGTGATCGTCGACGCCACGGACGGCTCCGTCGTCGAAAAGCTGACCGAGGACCTACCCGCCGACGAATCTGGAGCCGACGCGACTGCTCAGTGAGCGGCGGCTTCGGCCTGCGGCGTGGCGATCTTGTCTACGAGGTGTGGCGGGACAAGGTCGTAATGGTCGTGGGTGACCGTGAAGCGGCCGCGGCCTCCGGTGAGCGATCGCAGGTCGATGGCGTAGCGCATGATCTCGGCGGTCGGCACACATGCGGTGATCTTCTGCTCGCCATTGCCAACCGGGTCGGTGCCTTGCACTCTTCCTCGCCGGGAGTTGAGGTCGCCCATGATGTCGCCCTGATGGGCGATGGGCACGGTTACCTCCAGAAGTGAGATTGGTTCGAGCAGAACGGGGTCGGCCTTGGCCATCGCCTCCTTGAAGCCGATCGAGCCCGCCATCTTGAAGCTCATCTCCGATGAGTCGACGGCGTGGAACTTTCCGTCGTAGAGCGTGACTTTGACGTCTACGACGGGGAACCCGCGAACTCCTCCGGTCGACATCGTCTCGGCGATGCCCTTTTCGACCGCGGGGATGAACTGGCGGGGGATCGCACCACCGACGATGGCGTCTTCGAACACGAATCCCGCGCCCCGCTCCTGCGGTTCGATCCGGATGTTGGCAATGCCGAATTGTCCGTGGCCGCCGGTCTGCTTCTTGTACTTGCCTTCGGCCTCGGCGGACGACGAGATCGTCTCCCGGTACGGAACTTTCACCTCTTCGGTGTCGACGTCGACGCCGAATTTGCGGTTGAGACGCTCGAGGACAATGGCCAGGTGCGTCTCGCCGCTGCCTGACAACAGCGTTTGGCGCGTCTCGTCGTCGCGCCGCACGCTGAGGGCGGGATCCTCGTCACACAGCTTGTGCAGAGCAGTCATCAACTTGTCCTCGTCACCCTTCGAACGGGGAACGATCGCGATCGAAAGAGCGGGCGGAGTTATCTCGGGTGGGGGAACCGACACCGGGGTGCCCTTGGGGGCCAGCGTGTCGCCCGTGATCGTGTTGGTCAGCTTGGCGACGGCACCGATGTCGCCGGCGCACAGCTCCTTGACGGGAATCTGCTCCTTGCCCTTCAGGGTGAACAGTGTGTGCAGACGCTCATCCGCGTGCGCCCGGGAGTTGACCAACACCGCGTCGGGGCGCAGCGTGCCGGTGAGCACCTTGAAGACCGAGAGCTTGCCAACGTAGGGGTCGGCGATCGTCTTGAAGACGTAGGCGAGCGGCGGCTGAGAGGCGTCAGGCGATACTTCCTGGGTCGTGCCGCCGGCATCGACCTTGATGGCCGGCCGGTCGAGCGGCGAGGTGCCGATCTCGCAAATGAAGTCGGCGAGACGGTCGATGGCGATCCCCTTGGTGGCAGAGCCGCACACCACCGGGAACACCGATGCCGCGGCCACGCCTTTGGCCAGCGTGTCTTCGAGTTCCTTGGGGGTCGGCGTGTCGCCCTCCAGATAGCGAGCCGTCAGATCGTCGTCGGCTACGACGATGCCTTCGACGAGGTTGTCGTGGACCTGGTGCTCCAACTCCTCCATCTCAGGGGGGATCTCTCCGGTGGTGGCCTTGCCGCCGTCGTAGGTGATGGCCGTGTCGGTGAGGAGGTCGGCGATCCCCCGGAACTCCGACTCGGCACCGATGGGCAGCTCCAAGGGGGCAATGCCGGCTCCGAACACCGATCGCAGTTGGTCGAGCGTGCGCTCGAACCCGGCCCGCTCGCGGTCGAGCTTCGACACGAAGACCATGCGCGGAATCGCGCGTTCCTCGGCCAGGCGCCACGCTGCCTCGGTCTGCACCTCGATGCCTTCGACGGCGGACACGACGAACACGGCCAGGTCGGCGACCGACAGGGCGGCTTCGACCTCGGAGAAGAAGTCGGCGTAGCCCGGGCAGTCCAGCAAATTGATCTTGTGCCCCTTCCACTCGATGGGCGCCATGGCCAGCCCGAGGGAGATGCCCCTTTTCACCTCCTCCGGGTCGAAGTCGGTGGTGGTAGAGCCGTCCTCGACTCGCCCGAGGCGAGTGATGGCTCCGCTACAGAGGAGCAGAGCTTCTACGAGCGTGGTCTTTCCGGCCGCACCGTGTCCCACGAGCGCCACGTTCCGGATCTTGTGCGTAGGGAAGGAGTCCATATCCGGCACGATACCGATCCAGCCGCCTCCACGACCCGGCCGCGGCGATCTCGGGCACTACCCTTCCTCCTGTGCTGGACAAACGTTGGCGAGAAGACTTAGAGCGCGGGCTGAAGCCGGTTGGCACCGGCCTCGCCCGCAGCGGCCTCTCGCCTGACCTGCTGACCGCGGCCGGGCTGGTCTTCGCCGCGGCCACCGCCGTGGCGGTCGGCGTGGGCGAGTTCCGCCTCGGGTTGTTGCTGCTTGCCCTTTCTGCTCTTCCCGACATGCTCGACGGGGCGGTGGCCAAAGCCTCGGGTCGCGCCTCGGCCCGGGGCGCGTTCTTCGATTCTGTGGCCGACCGCGTTGCCGACGGTCTCGTCCTCGGCGGGGTGGCCTGGCACTTGTCCGTGACCGAAGGCGGCGGCGCTCCAATCTTGGCTTTCGCCGTGGCCGGCTTGGCCATGCTCGTGTCGTACGAGCGGGCCCGGGCGGAGTCCCTCGGCTTCCTCGGCAAGGGCGGGCTGATGGAGCGGGCAGAACGGATCATCTTGTTGGGACTGGCGTTCCTCGTTCCGGCCCTCCTCATTCCCGTGCTCTGGGTGATGCTCGTCCTCACCGCCTTCACCGCGGTCCAACGCTTCGCCTTGGTGTGGCGGCAGGCGACCCCGCGCGTTCCCCGCGATCGCTGGATGACGTGGCGCGAGCTTCGAGACATCGCTTCGTCGACACCGACTTTCCGGCGCGCCCTCGAGGGTGGCCACGACGGGCGCCATCGTCCTGCGCTGCGCCACCGGCGCGAACGGCGCCGTCCTCCCGTTCGCTGAGCGAACTCGAGTCTTCCTCAGGCGGGGCGCCTAGTCCTCCGTGGGCCGCCCGCCGTAGCGCCTCCGATCACGCCACCTACCTCGCCTACCGGCTGGCGTCGGCCGCGGCGCGCTCGCTGCCGGTAAGCATCGCCGACCCCGCGGCCCGGTTGTTAGGACGAACCCTCTCCCGTGCGTTTTCCGGACGTCGGGCGATGCTCCGGCGACATCTACGGCGCGTCGTGGGTCGCGACGCCGGAGAGGAAACGATCGATCGCCTGGTGCGACGAGGGTTCGAGTCCTATGCCCGGTACTGGTTGGAGTCTTTCCGGATACCGGGGTTGCCCGCCGAGGAGCTCGACCGGCACATGACCCACGACGGCTTCGATCGCATCCTGGCGGCGCGAGAGGCAGGCCGCGGGGCGATCATGGCGCTTCCGCATATGGGTGGCTGGGACTTCGGCGGGGCGTGGTTTGCGGCGCAGGGACATCCGATGACTGTGGTCGTCGAACGCCTCGACCCGCCCAAGCTCTTCGAGTGGTTCCGCCGGCTGCGGGCCGACATGGGGATGAACGTGATCGCGGTGGACGAGAACTCGGGTTCGGCCGTGCTACGGGCGCTCAAGAACAACCACGTCGTGGCGCTGGTGTGCGATCGCGATCTGGCCGGTACGGGTCCTGAGGTGGAGTTTTTCGGAGAGCGCACGACGCTGCCGGGCGGTCCGGCTCTCCTGGGCCTACGGACCGGGGCTCCGATACTGCCGGTGTCGGTGTACTTCACCCCTGACGGCGGTCACCACGGCATCGTGCACGAGCCGCTGACGGTGGAGCGGAAGGGGTCGCGCCTGTCTGAGGACGTGGCGCGCATCACCCAAGCGTTGGCTCGCGAACTCGAAGTGCTGATCCGCCGGGCTCCCGACCAATGGCACCTCCTTCAGCCCAACTGGCCCTCCGACCTAGCCGAGGCATAGAGCTCGAGATAGCGGTCTGCCAGGCGGTCCATCGACAGCTCGGCGGCCCGGGCCAGGCCGGCCGTCCGCATGCGCTCGCGCAGAGCTGCGTCGGCGAGAACCTTGCGCAGCGCGGATGCAAGGGCGAGCGGATCGCCCGGTGGCACGAGGACGGCTTCGTCCAACTCAGGCCGCGCCACGGCGCGGAACGCATCGAGGTCACTGGCCACGACTGGGGCACCGACCGCCATGGCCTCGGCGAGGACCAATCCGAACGACTCGCCACCGAGATTGGGAGCGCAGTAGACGTCGGCCTGGCGCAGGCGCGAGTCGCGCATCAGGTTCGCGGGTCGGCCCAACCAGCTGATCCGGGGGTCGGACCCATAGGCCCGCTTCAGATCGTCGGTGAGCGGCCCTTCGCCCATGACCCACAGCCGCACGTCCGGCGCAAGGTGGGCCATCGCCCGGAGAAGGACCTCTAAACCCTTTCTGGTTTCGTGCCGGCTGACGAACGCGATGGTGGGGCCTTCCTTCACCCACTTGATGTCGGCCACCGCGTTGGCGAGTTCGACGCCGTTCCAGAGCACCTCGACGTCCCGACCTAGCGGACCTCGCACCATGGCGGCCGCCGATTCCGACACGGCTACACATCGGCTGAGACGCCGCCCCACGAGTCGCACGATCGGGAAAGTGGCCGCGTAGGGCCAGGCCCACCCACTCTGATGGAACGTCCCCACGACGGGTACGGGGCTTCGCAGAACGGTTGCCAGGGACGGGCCCGGCACAAATGGTTCGTGAACGTGGACGACATCGAACCTGCCCTCACGGATCTCGGCCAGCGTCCGCATCCAGCTCGAAGGCCAGGGGGAGATGGGGGCGACTGACCCGTTGGCTCGGATGCCAATGCTGCGACCGACGGCCACGACGCCGTCGCCTTCGACCGGCTCGTCGGTCGGAGCGAGCACGACCGTTTCGTGTCCGGCGCGGGAGAGCGCTCGATGAAGACCCTTCACCTGAGTCTGCACGCCGCCGAAGACACTCAGACTGTACGGACAGATCAGAGCGACACGCATGCCCACCCGAGCCTAGGGAGACCAGACGCGAGAAAGCCCCCCTTTCGGGGGGCTTTCCCTTTCAGCGGCTTGTGGCCGTGAAGATGTGAGGCGGTGAAGCCCCGCACCCTGGTGGGTTCACCGGTTGGTGGAGACCACCAGCCGCCGAGTCCCGAGGGCCCCGATGGCCAGGATCGCAGCCAGAGCGGCCATGATCGGGAAGCCACCCGTGCGGGGCAGTTCGTTGACGGGCGTCGGGCCGCTGGCGGTGAAGGTGTAGTCCGAAGCGGACTGCACGTCGGCCACCTTGACGGTGGCACCGTTGGCCAGAACTCCGAGGGTTGAGTTCAGAGTGTTCTGGAGGTCGGTCATGGTGGCGTCGAAGCCGGGGACCGGTGCGCCCAGACTCTGCAGCGTCTCACCTGCACCCGTCGCCGACTCGATGGCCGACAGCACTGAGGCGAGCTCGGCCGGAGGCGTGACGTTGGCCGTCAGAGCCGTGATTCCAGCCCGGGAGCGAACGTAGCCGTTGTCGGCCGTGACGCTCTCAACCTGGTCGAGCATTGACACCGAGACCAGGCTGCCCAGGCTCGGGTGGATGGTGCCAAGGGCGCCCGAGAGGGTGCTGTTGACCGTGTCCACCAGCTCGTTGATCTGCGAGGCAGCAGCGGTGAGGTCAGTGCCGGGGAGGCTGATGCCACCCATTGTGATCCCGCCGACTTCAGCGGTCACGTCCGCAGCCGAGTCCTCGATGGTCTGAGCGGCCTTGGTGGCGACCCCAACCGAAGCACCGTCGAGGCGCAGCAGGGTCATTGCGTCAAGGGTGTTCAGAGCAGTCGTGATGACTCCGGCGAGCGTGGCCTGCAGCTCGTCGACCGTGTTCATGACTTCGTCGACCGTGGACTCGGTGGTGGGCACGGGCAGCGCAAGCGAGCCGAGCAGTTGATCGGTGGTGGAGTCCACCGTTCCGGTCACGGTCTGCGACGTCTCGTCCACAGTGGCCTGGACATCGTCGATGGCGGCGTTCAGGAAGTCAACGTACGACTGCAAGTCAGATCCCTGCGGGATGCCGGTGATCGGCACGCCGAGCTCAGCCAGAAGCGCGCTCACCGTTTCGATCGGCAGGTCGGACAGCGTCATGCCGAGACCGTTCAGAAGGGCACCAAGGTCGAGGACGTTGATGGCTCCGACGTCGACACTGCGAGCGGCGTCAGCCTGGGCCGGTGCGGCGCCCGTGGCGAGGTTCGAACCCATGCGCTCGGCTGAGACAAGCCCGCCCGCAAGTCCGAGGTTGGAGACGCCTGCGTCCATGCTCGACTGGGCGAGGTTGCCGTCGAGGAGCGAACGCAGTGTTGCGTCGATCGTGCCGGTGGCGACAGAGGCGGGCACGGCAACGCCGGGAACAGCAGCAATACCCGAGGCGAAATCGACCCCGGCGAGGCTGGCCTCAGGTGGGCCACCCGGTGCACGGGACTCGATCGCAGGGTCAGGGATGCGCACGTTCAGGGCGGGAAGCATGGAGGAGCTGGCCTCGATGCCGACGAGCCGGCTGTACGCGCCTGAAGGACCGATCTGCTGATCGGTCGTGGACTGTGCGTCGTCGCCGCCTACACGCAACTTGAGCGCGTCGCCGAGATCGACGTTGAGAATGGTCGTAGACGCCTTCGATGTACCGACTCCTGCGGCCTGGGCGTTGGCGAGACCGCCGGCGCTCATAAGTCCGAGGAGTCCAAGGGCCGTCCCGGCCGCTAGGAACCGCTTGATATTCATTAGGTGAACCCCCGTAGGTGGTGGATATGGCTGATTTCGACTTTGACGGCGATTCATCCCTAAAGCCATGGCTCCCGGTCGTCATTGGACGCCACCCGACCTGACTAGGGGGCGACCTACCCGCGATGACCATGAGCGGGGTAGTCCGCGTGCGTATGCTCGGCGCCATGGACCTTGTGTTGTGGATTCTTCTGGGGGTTGTTGCGCTCGTTCTCGTCTATGCGGTGCTCACCTACAAC
Organism: Actinomycetota bacterium; assembly: GCA_019347775.1. GTDB lineage: Bacteria > Actinomycetota > Acidimicrobiia > Acidimicrobiales > JAHWKP01 > JAHWKP01. The sequence goes on from JAHWKP010000004.1 coordinate 24,803, forward strand.
CGCTTCGTGACACTGCGTAACCGCATCGAGAACGCCTGGGCGCAGATAGACGTGCAGCTTCAGCGTCGGTACGACCTGATCCCCAATCTGGTCGAGACGGTCAAGGGCTATGCGTCCCATGAGCGCGAAGCACTCGAATCGGTCATTCAGGCCAGGTCGCAGGCCATGTCGGCCAACGGGGCCGCGCAGAAGGGCCAGGCCGAGGACATGTTGAGCGGAGCGCTCAAGTCGCTGTTCGCCTTGAGTGAGGCCTATCCCGACCTGAAGGCCAACGCCAACTTCTCGCAGCTGCAGGAGGAACTGGCCGGCACCGAAGGCAAGATCGCCTACGCCCGGCAGTTCTACAACGACGTGATCGCCCGTTACAACACGCTCACCGAGACGTTCCCGTCGGTGATCATCGCCCGCATGGCGAACTTCAACGAGCGGGAGTACTTCGAGACCGACGCCGCAGCTCGGGCCAACGTCCAGGTCGAATTCTGATCCCTCTTTCGGGAGCCGGGGTTCCTCGGCGCTGATGTTTGATCAGGTAACGGCGAACAAGCGGCGCAGCGCGCTGCTCATCGTGGCCTTCATGGGGCTGGTGGGCCTGACGGTTTGGGCGGTCGATTTGCTGATCGGTTATGGCCCTGTCTGGATAATCGTCGCCTTGATCGTCGCCGGCGGGAGTGCCTTCCTGGCTTACTGGAAGTCCGATGCCGTGGCCTTGGCGATGAGCCACGCTCGCCCGGCCGACCCGGTCGTTCACGCGCGACTGCACAATGTGGTGGAGGGACTATGTATCGCCGGCGGACTCCCCAAGCCGCGGGTGTACGTGGTAGAGGACCCCGCTCCTAACGCCTTTGCCACCGGACGTAATCCCAACCACGCCGCCGTGGCGGTGACCACTGGGCTGCTCGAGAAGCTCAACCGGGTGGAACTCGAAGGCGTGCTGGCCCATGAACTGGCGCACATCAAGAACTACGACATCCTCGTGTCGACCCTGGCCGTCACCATGGTCGGCGTAATCGTTCTCATCGCCGATATCTCATTCCGATTTCTCTGGTGGGGTGGCGCCAGCCACCGCCGTGACCGCCGGGGCGGCGGGGGAGGACCCGCGGCCGTTCTCGCCATTGTGGGGATCGTGCTGCTGGTCCTTATGCCGATCCTGGCCAAGTTGATGCAGGCGGCGGTGAGTCGCCGACGGGAACAGTTGGCCGACATGAGCGGCGTGACGCTCACGCGCTACCCGCCGGGTCTGATCAGCGCGCTGGAGAAGCTGAAAGAGGATAAGACGGTGGTGCACTCGGCGTCCCGGGCGACCGCTCACCTTTGGATCGAGGCGCCCGTAGCCAAGGACAAGAGCCAGGGCAGCCTCGCCTGGGTAGGCCGCATGTTCAACACTCATCCTCCACTGGAGGACCGCATCGAGGCACTTCGCGAGCTTTAGAGAGATAAAGAGGTACAGAGTGAACACCATGCGTAGAACCATCGGAACGATCGCCGCGGCGGGTCTGCTGCTGGCGGGCTGTGGCGGGGGAGACGAACCACGCCCCACGACGACGATCGCGCCCACGACTACCGAGGTGGCATCGATCGTTCCCCTGACTGGCCGGCCAGGTGACGCGCCGTCGCGGCCGGCTCTGATCGTCAAGATCGACAACGCGCCCAAGGCGCGGCCTCAGGCTGGCATCAACCAGGCCGACATCGTCGTGGAGGAGGCCGTCGAAGGCGGCATCACCCGGCTGTTCACCGTCTTTCACTCCCAGGACCCGCCGGTGATCGGCCCCGTTCGCTCTGCCCGCTCCACCGACATCGCCCTGGCATCGATGTTGAACCGGCCCCTCTTCGCCTATTCGGGCGCCAACAACGTCTTCCTGCGGCAGATCAAAGAGGCACCCCTGGTCGATATCGGCGTGAACGCGGTGCCCGGTGCCTACCGACGCGAGAGGGGAAGACCGGCCCTCTACGACCTCTTCTCCAGTGCGGGGGCGTTGTTCGGAGCCGCTCCGCCTGAGGCCACGCCACCACCTCCTCTGTTCAAGTACGGCAACGCTCCAGCGGGAGGCAAGGCCTCCGCTGGCATTCACTTGGAGTTCAGGGGGCGGGTCGTTACGACCGCCGACTGGAGGTGGGATGCAGCGAAGGCAGGTTGGGTGCGTACCCAGAACAGCTCGGCTCATGTCGACACCGATGGCAATCAAGTGACCGCGACCAACGTCGTGGTCCAGGTCGTCGTATATGAGGACACCGGCATCAGGGACCAATCCGGCGAGCCCGTTCCCGAAGCCAAGCTCGTCGGCGAGGGCAGGGCACTGGTCTTCCGGGACGGGATGGTGTTCGAGGGTGTGTGGTCGAAGGGCTCACCCGAGGCCATCACCGAGTACAAGACCGCGGACGGCCAGCCCTTGGCGCTCAATCCCGGCCAGACCTGGGTCGAGCTGGCTCGTGATGACGCCAATGGCGTCATCACGGTGCTGTAACTGGATGGAACCGTCAGGCGGAGCCGCACGTAGAATCAGACGGTGAGCCAGAGCGAGAACGAGACGAGTACCGGCACCTTCCGCGTCAAGCGGGGACTGGCGGAGATGCTCCGCGGTGGCGTGATCATGGACGTGGTCGACGCCCAGCAGGCGAAGATTGCTGAAGACGCGGGAGCGGTGGCGGTCATGGCCCTCGAGCGGGTGCCGTCCGATATCCGCCGGGATGGCGGGGTTGCCCGCATGAGCGACCCGGAATTGATCGAGGGCATCCAGGCCGCCGTCACCATCCCGGTGATGGCCAAGGCCCGCATCGGACACTTCGCCGAGGCGCAGATTCTCCAGGCGCTAGGAGTCGACTACGTCGACGAAAGCGAGGTCCTGACGCCGGCCGACGAGGCCCACCACATCGACAAGTGGCAGTTCCACTTGGTGCGCTGGCACACCGAGGTGTCGCTCATGAGAGTCGGAGTCGTACCCCGAGGACACCAAGAAGCCGTGAAGAGACCGTGGTGGCGATCCCGGCGAGCGCGACGGTGAGGAAGAGGCTG
>JAHWKP010000050.1 GCA_019347775.1 Actinomycetota bacterium
GGGGAGCCTCCCGAGGAGTTTGAGGCTGGATTCGCCCCAGAGGGCCGCTACGCCGACTTCTGGGGGTTCTTTCAGTCGATGGCGCTGCAGGGTTTGGACGATCTGGCGGCCGCGGCTGCGGCTACCGAGCGTTACTCGATGCAGGCGTGTGCTGGCGGGGCGCGGGGACTCGACGCCCTGTGGTGGAGGCCACTGCTGGCCGGCTACCGCGCCCGGCTTGGCGATGTGCAGGCGGCTCTCTCCAACCTCGCGGTCGCCGAAGAGTTGCTCGGCACCGACGGCTACCGCGGTTCGTCGACTCCGATGCATCGCGCTCGCGCCGAGATCGCCGCCGCCTCCGGCGACTTGGCGACGGCTGAGACGCACATGGGCCTCACGGTGGATAGCACGCAGCGATGGCGACAAGGGTTCTTCGAACCGTTGGTACTGCGAGATTGGGGCCGGATCCTGATCACTCACGGCGACACCGTCCGCGGCGTGGAGAAGCTCGACGCCGCGGCCGAGCTCTACAGGAGCCTCGGCGCGGGACAGCGTTGGATCGACTCGGTGCTAGCCCTACGTCCGGTCTGACTCCTCGAGGCGCCCAGCGCTCAGCTCCAGCACACGGTCGGACACGGCCGTCACCAGTTCCAAGTCGTGCTCGACCAACAGCACAGCCCCGTTCGTGTCGTCGCGCCAAGCACGGATGACGTCGGCAAGGTTGTCGACTTCGGGTCGGGCCAGACCGGCCGATGGCTCGTCCAGCAGGAGCACATCGGGGCGGCGAGACGTAGCGAGCGCGATCTCCACAACTCGACGAATACCGGTGGAGAGCTCGGAGGGCCATCTGTCGGCGTGCGACTTGAGGCCGAACCGCTCCAGCAGGGCGGGATCGGCACCCGCCGCGCTGAAGGTCTCCGACACGGTCAGCGAAGGAAAGAGTTCGTGGTCTTGAAAGACCCGTCCGACGGATCCCTCGACCCGGCGCTCGCCGGCCGCCGCCAACTCCCCCGAGACGACGTCGAGAAGACTCGTCTTGCCCGATCCGTTGGGCCCGACCACGGCCACGATCTCGCCCCGCGCAACATTGAGATCCAAGCCGTCCAGAACGCTGCGGCCGCCGAAGGCGAGGCGCACGTTGCGCAGATCGATCATGGTGCTCCGGGGATGAACGAGGCTTCCCCAGAACTGTCGCCGGTCGACTCTTCGTGCAGCACGCCGTTCTCCAACCGGACCATCCGGTCGACCAGAGGGATCACGTCCCGTAGGTCATGCTCGACGACCATCACGGCCGCACCTGCATCAGCGGCAGACCTCAGCATCGACAGCACGCGCCCTCGCGGGTCGGGTGACAGACCGAGCGTCACCTCGTCGGCCAGCAGTACCGCCGGTCGAGCTGCGAGCGACTGAGCCAGGGCGAGCAGCCGCTGCTCGCCGCCGGAGAGCGTCCCCGCCAGCGCGCCCGGCAGCGGTGCCAGCTCCGGGAATTCGGCGAGTGCCGCGCCGATACGCGCCTGGCGTGCGGCGCGTCCGCCGCCGAGTGCCCAGCCTGCGACGGCCATGTTGTCCCGCACGGCAAGGTCGGGGAAGACCGGGCGCGACCCCGAGGCCAGCGCGACGCCGAGGCGCGCCAATTCCTCCGGGGATGCGCCGAGCACGGACTCGCCTTTGAATTGCAGGTCACCGTGCTCGGGGAGCAGGTGGCCGCCCAGCACTCTCAAGAGCGTCGACTTGCCCGATCCGTTGGCTCCGACCAGGACGACGAGCTCGCCTGCTGTCAGCTGCAGCGACGCTCTGGTCAGCACGGGGCGCGTCCCGAAACCAATGGCCAGGTCCGAGGCCCCCAGCACCGAACCGGCACGACTTCGGTTCGCGGCGGTGTCGCCCGCTTCGCGAGATGTCGGCACCGAAGGCGCAGTATCGCTGCTCACGGTTCCGGACAACACGATCACGGTGGCGACGACCGAGAGCCAGAGCACTGATATAGGCAGCAGGAGCGCACCGGCGACGGCAGTCGCAAGGTTCAACCGCACGGCAACGGCACCCGACGCCCCAGAAAGTTCGCCGACCGATCCAGACACTGCGCCGACGACCCAGCCCCCGCACGCCGCGGTGATGACCAGACCGATTGCGACCACGACCGCCCCCGGGGCGACTCCGCTCACCACGAGGGGTCCGAGCACGGCGAGCACTCCTCCGGTGGGCGTTGCCTCCGCGCGGCGCGCTGCCAGTGCTGCACTGAGTGCTACCAACGCCACGGCCACGTGGACCGGCACGCCCGACAGTTTCCATGCACGCTCGAACGCCGAGGACGACTCGACGACAGCGGTCCATACGAGCCCGCCGCCGAACCACGACCACCACATCCCTCTTCGGACGTTGGTCCGGGCCAGGGCCAGACGAGTGTGGCGCCTCATGTCTTCACGGCGCGGCGCGCGCCGTCGACGGCAGCGGCGAGACCGCCGGGAAAGAACATGACCGCGGCCAGCATGCCGACGCCCGAGCCCATCAACGCCCATCCTCCGTCGAGCGCGACGCGGGCCGCGATCAGCGCGGTGGCCCCGGCCACCGCGCCCCAGAAGGATCCCAGGCCTCCGACCACGGCCATGGCCAGCAGATCGAGCGAGCGGTCCGCGCCGAAGGCTCCGGGGGCCGGAATAGTGACGGCGGCGACATAGGTCAGCCCCGCCAGCCCGGCCAGCGCCCCCGACAGGCCTAGCCCGACAATCCGGGCCCGGGCGGGGACTATGCCGATGGCCCGGGCCCGCCGGGCGTCGTCGCGCGCGGCAACGAGGCGGTGTCCGGGGCTCGTACGACGCAAGAGCGTCACTGCCACGGCGGCCGCGGCGCATGCCGCCATTGCGACGATGGCGCTGGCTGCCGGCGTCCATCCTGCTGCCACGGCGCGGCCCGCGCCCCCACGGGCAATCTCGGCCAACCCGGCTCCGACCGCAAGCGAGGCCACCGCGAAGGTCAGCCCGCCCCGTCGGCGGACCAGCAGACCGAGTCCAGACAGAACGGCCGCTCCGGTGGCGGCCGCGATCGGGATGGCTGCCCATCGCCCGACGCCGCCGACAGAAGCGGCCGCGACGACGGCCACGCCGGCCGCGGGCCAGGTTGCCAACGACAATTCGCCGGCGAGAGCCCAGCCGACCGCCAGGCTGAGCGCTCCAAGTGCCAAGGCTGCCCCTGTGGCGACCAGTTGTGCGTCGGACGGCCCGAGCGAGAGGACGACGCTCCCCGCAAGTGCGAAGCCCAGCGCCGGAACGACAATCGCGATCCACGGGGGCGAACGGGTTGGTCGTCCCGGCGGTGCCGCGGGCCAGCTCGACGAGCGCGCCGCTCGCTCCCGTCTGTCGCCGCCAGGAGGACGCAGGGCCACGGCCACCGCGGTGACGGCCGCGAGCATGAGCGTTCCGCTCCGCGCGCCGCCGCCCCACCACAGCACGAGCTGGTAGATCACTCCGAGCCCGACGGCCGCGACGGACGCAAGAGGCAGGTCGCGGAAGCCGGCGACGGCGGCAGGAGCCAGCGCGAGCAGCAGCACGGCGACGCCCGGGGTCCCCTCCAACGAGTATCCGAGCACCGGCACGGCCAGGATCCCGGCCACCGCCGCGGCTGCACCCACCGCCGCGAAGGCGGCGGAGGATACGAACGCCGCGGGAACGCCGAGGCTGCGCGCCCGCTCGGCGTTCTGTCCGACCGCTTGGGCTCCGAGACCGATCCTGGTTCGAAGAAATAGACCCAGCAATACGAGGACCGAAGGCACTGCAATGAGCGTGAGCGCGTGAGCCGCGGTTAGCACGACCGGGAAGATCTCGATGCGCAGACTCCACGGGACGGCATAGGTGGGAGGGATGCCGCCAACCGCAAGAGGCAATGCCGTCTGGGCCGCGGCCAATAGTTGGGCTACGCCGAGCGAGGCCACCATCAGGATGAGTCGAGGCGCGGCCGCCAGTCGGGCGAACACGGCTCTCTCGGCGACCACGCCGAGGGCAGCGCCTGTGACGATTCCCGTCGGAGCTGCAATCCAGAACGACCATCCGCCTTGTGCGATGAGTACTCCGACCAGGGCGCCCGGTACGAGTCCGAGTCCGGCGTGGGCCAGGTTCAGGAAGCGGTGGGTGCGATGTGCCACAACCAGTCCGGCCGCGAAGAGCGCCGAGAGCAGTCCCTGGACTATGCCGAGGGCGACCAGCCCGGGAAGTACCTCCACCGGCTCATATCACCAGCGGTGCGACGCGGCGTAGCGCTTCTGGCCGTCCGGATACTCGTAGGTCCCGGGGACGTTGCTCCCCTGGGCGAAGTCACTGCTCGACCAGGCGACCTCGGTGAAGTCTCCGATGACCGAGCGGTCGGACGAGTCGACGTCGAGCAGCATGCGCCGGGCGTCGCTCGTTCTGCCGGAAGTGGCCGAGTACCGGTACGAGACGAAGTCGTCAATTCCGCCCCGAAAGGAGCCGACGGTGAGATCGCCGCCCGAGTTGGTCAGGGCCACTACGAGCGGCAGCAGACTCTGATAGACGAGGCCGGTGGTGGCGGGCGGTTCGTCGTCCGACACCTGCCGGTACTGGCGGTACCACTCGGTTCTCCGCGTGTGGCCGTCGTTGGCGAGGTCAGTCTGGAAGTCGGCGTCGTAGCAGGACAGCCCCTGGGCCCGGTCCCATTGCGCGGCGTTGAAGAGCCTCACCATGGCGGTGAGGTCCTGGCCCGAACAGGGCCAGACGTAGTAGTCGGGTCGGTACTGCTGGGCCTCGGCGGCCTGAGTGAAGGAAAGCGGCGCGCCCGCTTCAGGGAAGACGATCGTGTTGACGCCCGCGGCGCGCATCTTGGCCACGACGTTGCCCGCCTGCTGTTGGGCTTCGGTGAGGTCCGGCGACATCGTCGCCGTCGCCGCCACGTCGACTCCAGCACTGCGCAGGCCTTGGACGAACTTCGGCGCGCTGTCGACCAGGCCGGGGTGCTCGCCCCACACCACTCCGAAGCGGCGCTTGCCGGCACCCTCGGGCCCCTGATACCGGATGCGGCCCATCCGTCCCGCGAGGTAGGCGGTGGTGACCTCGGTCTGGCGTTCCCATGCCGCGCCGAGCGGCAGGCAGTATCCACCGGTGCGCTCCACCAGTCCGGGTGCCACGTCGAATGTGGCCAGATTGTGGATCCCGGCCGCCGCCAGTTGCGGGCACGTGTACGACGACAGCGAACCGTGCGCGGATATCGCCACGGCGGGCTTCACCTCGTCGACCAACTTGCGCGCCACCGCCGCGTACTCCTCCGGCGAGTTGCCCGCCTCCAGGACCACGGGCTTCAGCCGCCGGCCGTGGAGATCGAACGGGAAGCCCATGAGCGTGGCGCCGCCGTCGCCATGCCGGTTGATGTATTCGACGAGGGTCGTGAACGCCTTGCCCTCGTCCAGGTTGGCATCGACGCCCGAGCCGGCCAGGTACGGGCTGGTGCGGGTGCGGTCGCCCTTCCAGTAGTAGGCCACCACGATTTCGTGGTCCTTCACGCCGGGAAGTCGCGCCGAGGGGTTGGGCTCGGGAATCGGCCCCGATCCGAGACGCGTGGCGGCCTGGGCGGCGCTGTCCGGGAGCGGGCTGGTACTGGGGAGGAGTTCTTGTGAGTCCGGCGCCTCGGTCGGGGCGGCGCCGCCGACTTCGAGGCGCTCTCCGAACCCCTTGGCCGTGGTGGCGTCATCCCCGGCACCTTCACCGAGGCCACGGTCGGGCGCCCCGCCGGTCGCCGCGACTAAGCCGATCATCAGCGCGGCTACGGCTACAGGGATAGCCAAAGCTGCAACCCGGCGGTCCCGGGTGTCGTCGGTGCCGGCGCGCCGGAGCAGGCCGTGGAAGATAGAAGGGTCCGGCTTCTTCACGAGGAGATCATCATGGCAGTAGGTCGTCAGGGCCCGATCGCGTCGCACACCGCGCCAACCGAGGGCTCCGGCCCTCCAGCGGATGCCCCGGCAGAGCCGCCCCACGCCGAGTCAGCCCGGTCACTCGTCGCTTCTACCAGCGTCGGGTCGCTCGCCACCATCTCGGTGGACGTCCCGGGGTATCCCTTCGGCTCTGTCGTCAACTACGCCCTGGACGCCCAGGGCTGTCCGCTGCTACTCCTGTCCGACCTGGCGGAGCACACTCGGAATCTGAAGGCCGATGCCAGGGCGAGCCTCATGGCCACCGAGGCGGGACAGCCGGGCGAGGCCCTGGGCCTGGGCCGGGTGACGCTGGTCGGTGACCTTCGGGCCGTCGGGCCCGACTCCTACGAAACGGTTCGCGCCACTTATCTCGAGGCCCATCCGGGCACCGGGTACGCCGACTTCGCCGACTTCAACTTCTACCGCTTGGACGTGAGATCGGTGCGCTACGTCGGCGGCTTCGGCCGCATGAGTTGGATCGACCTGGCCGATTACGCCGGCGAGTAGCCGGCTTTGACGGGGTCAGTTCTCAGCGGACCTGCTGCGCCAGATACAGCGAGTCGCCGATCTTGGCGATGAGCTCGAGTTGGGTCTCGAGCCAGTCGGCGTGCTCCTCCTCACCCGACAGGATGCCGCGCAGGATCTCTCGGCTGCCGTTGTCGCCCCGGGTGACGCACAGCTCGATACCGCGGTTCAGTCGCTCGATCGCTTCGCGCTCGACGTCCAGAGCCAGCTGCAGTTTCTCGGCGGGCGTCTCTCCGATTCGGATCGTGCCGAGCCGCTGCAGATTCGGCATGCCCTCGAGGTACAGGATGCGCTCGATGAGCATGTCGGCGTCCTTCATCTCATCGATCGAGTCCTCGTGGAACTTCGCCGCGAGGCGTTCGTAGCCCCAGCTGGCGAACATCTTCGCGTCTAGGAAGTACTGGTTGACCGCCGTCAGTTCGGCTGTGAGAGCTTCGTTGAGCAGCTCGATGACCTCGGGGTGACCGTTCATGTCCCGAGCAGGGTAGTTCCGCGAGACGAACCCTTCCCTCGGCTAGGTCGTCGCTCGGCCTCAGCCAGCAGTTTGGAGAGAGTCGGCCAGCAGCCCTGACACAGCGAACCCGCCCCGCACCGATCGGCGATCTGGTCGATGGTCCTGGCACCGTTGGAGATCACCGACTTCACCGTGCGGTCGGTTACGGCCCGGCAGGAGCACACGTACATGCCGTCGTATCTTCCCTCGCGAGCGGAGCCCCGAAGCTACGAGCCCCCGAATGGCCAACTCGCCCCTGGCGCGGCCCCTAGCTCGACGGCCAGTGCGGTCGCCGCCAGCGCCCACCAGTACGCCGGCCGCACCCGGTGGATCAGCTTGGGCAAGAAGCGCCAGACGGCGCGGATCGTGTTCGTGGCGGATCGGTTGCGCCGGAGTGTCACCGCGAGCGCCATCACGAGCACCGTGGCGCTCACCAACGGGGCGAGAACGATTGTCGCGGCGATGCCCGCCAGCGGGGGCAACGCCGAACGGGCTGATGCCGTCCGGTTCCAGGCCGCCGAGGAGCTCCGCCTCGCCACCGACCTGATTGCTTGAGTGGCGGCCCGCCGGCGGCGAGCCATCCACGAGGCCGGTCGACGACTTACTCCCCGCCCGTCTGCTTGGGGGAACGGATCAGGTAGCCCCCGGTCTACGCGGGCGCACCACGGACAACGGCTCCTGCGGAGATGGGTGTGCGTCGGGCTCCGCCTGCAGCTGCCCAGTCGATCCTCGAGGTCGGCCAGGGCGGACTCCCACGAGGCCGCGGTCGGTCGTACCCACGGCGCAGCAGGACCAAGCACGAAGGCGCGAAAGAACAGGAGCCGGATTCGGACGCCGAGGTGGCGCAGCCCCATCGAAGTCGGCGGCGGGCGCAGCCGCGTCCCGAGCAGGTGTGGGAACCGGCGCCCTCGCATGCGGGCGCTGAGATCCGGCGGTTCACCACGGCCCTTCCAGATTCCCGCATAGGGATGGACGCCCTCGCGCAGCAGCAGAAAGACCATCACCGCGAGTGAGAAGCGGTCCGAGGCGAGGTGCCGAGACGTGGCTGACAGGTCCCGGCCCGCCAACTCGGGAGCCAGGAACTCCGGTCGGGCGACGCCACAGTGATGCAGCTCACCGGTAGCCGGATCGGCAACCTGAATCGAGTCGCAATCGAGGATCGTCACCAGCGCCCGCCGGTCGACCAAGACGTTGGACTCGTTCAGGTCGCCGACCACATAACCGGCGCGGTGCAGCGCCGAGACGACTGACGACAGGTTGCGGGCCGTGCGCACCAGGTGTCTCCAGGTGATTCCGGGAAGCTGGCCCCGCCGGGCGTCGGGGTTGTAGGCGGTGAAGACCGGAAGGGACCGGTCGAGGTCGACCGCCGGCATGCGAAACCCGACGACGGCTCCTGATTCGTTGCGGACGACGGCAGTGGGCCACGCCAGGTTGACGTGGCCTTCGAAGGTGGCGCCCTCCGGAGGATGAGCCAGCATCAGCTCCAACTTGCGAGCCTGGGCGAGAGTCGGGCTTCTCCAGCGCTTCTCGGCCACGCCGGGCTGTCCGGGCACTCGGAAGACTTCGGCTTCACCGCCCGCGCCGAGCAGCTTCGATTTGGTAGAGGTTGATGTGGTGACGGTCATGTCGGCTTCAGCCGATGGCCGCGAGGACCAAGGTCACGTCGTCATCGGTTCGGGAACCGACCCGCTCGGAACCCAGGAACTTCTCGAGCTGCTGCGGTTCGGCCGAGCCTCTGGTCACGAATCCCACGAGCGGTGCGAAGAACGGCGCATGGGGCCGGCTCCCGTCGGCACGGTCAAGGGCGAGCAGCCCCAAGCCGTCGGTCAGCAAGCCGATCGACTCCACCGGTCCGTCCACTGTCTCGCTTACACGCGCTTCACTCCAAAGCTTCGAGGTCAGGAAGGTGGTCTCGTTCAGGTATTCGCTCTGCTCGGCGGCCGCCACGCTGACGAAGGAACCGTCGGGTCGGCCGACGACGACGGCGCCGTCGCCCACCTGAATGGCGCACACTCGGTCGGGAGTTGCGACCACGACGCTCAACGTGGTCGCCAGGTCGTGGAGATCGTGACCTAGCTCGCGGGCGGCTCGCTGCAAGCGGCGCCTGGTCGCCTCCACCGTTTCGGCCAGGAGTTCTCCGCCGTCTGCCGCGGCGTCCTCACTCATTCGCCACGCCAGGTATTGCACGGCGAAGTCGGCCGCGGTGCGCGACCCCAGAGCGGCCAGCGGCACGGACCCGGCGCCGTCGGCAACGGCCGCGATCAGGATGTCGGGCTCTAGGACGGTCCAGGAGTGGGCGTCCTGGCAGCCGGTGTTGTCGCGGCGGTGACCTGAACCCTCGACGCTGGCGCCGAGGACTTTCCAGCCGCTCAGACCGAGGCCCATCCTGATGGCGGCGGCAGCGCGGCCTGCTCGCCGACCCGGGAGGCCGATACCCGTCGCTGGCTCTGCGAGAGCCAGACGAACAGCTCAGTGAACTTGAGGCCGTCGAGCTTCATCGGCTCCCGCACCGAGATCTGGCGCAGCACGTCCATGTTGGCTCCCTCGACCCCAACGGCGAAGAAGGCCAGGCCATTGGCCTCCTCGGCCTCGGCAACCCGGGTGGCCGCGTCGCTCCAGGGATCGGTGGGCTCGCCGTCGGTGATCAGGAAGACCCAGGGCCGGTAGTACGCAACACCGTTGGCCCGGTAGTCGCGCTTGCGGTTCTCCACCATGTCGAGGGCTTGGTTAATGCCCGCGCCCATGGGAGTGGAGCCCCCCGCGGTCAGCGTCGGCGCCACGAACTGTCCGGCGCTCAGGAAACCCTGCACCGCCTGAGCGCCGCCCTGGCCGAAGGTCACGATGGCGACCTCGACCCGCCGCGAAGCGAGCGTGTCGGTGCCGATGTCTGCCGCGAAGGCGCGGAGCCCCTCGTTCAGTGCGGCGATGGGACGCCCGCCCATGGACGCGGATGTGTCGAGAAGCAACACACAGGCGCAGCGGGGCTCGGGGTTGGTAGCGAACTCAACCTGTTCTTCGAGGGAGATTCCCTCCTCCCTGCGGTACTCGTCGAGAGCGTCTTGCCGGGGGATCGTCGCCATCCGACAATTGAACCTGCACGCATCCGCCGGGTGGCGGATGCTCTATTGCTGGCTCTTCGCCTGACGGCTCATCGCTGTGCGGTGGGGGACCCCCAACCCCCACCGCGCGGGTGCAGGCGGGCGGATAGGAACACTTACAGTTGTCTAGGCGGGGGCGTCGCGGAGGTCGACGCGGCCGAGGCGGTCGGCGTTGCCGTCGGGCCTCTCGAGGGCGGGGATCTCGATCGAAACCCG
>JAHWKP010000051.1 GCA_019347775.1 Actinomycetota bacterium
GATCATGGTCCTCGATGTCGCCAAGGGCATCGAGGCCCAGACCCTCAAGTTGTTCGAGGTGTGCCGGGCGCGCAACCTGCCGATCCTGACCTTCCTCAACAAGTACGACCGACCCGGGCGCGATCCACTCGAGCTGCTGGACGAGATCGAGCAACAAATCGGGTTGCGTCCTACTCCGGTCACGTGGCCCGTCGGCATACCGGGCGACTTTCGAGGCGTCATAGATCGGCGTACCGATCGCTTCGTGCGTTACACCCGCACGGCACGCGGGGCGACGGCGGCACCCGAAGAGTTGGTGGACACGGCCCGGGCGGCGGCGGAGGAGGGGCCTTCTTGGGGTGTGGCGCTCGAAGAGTCGTCATTGCTCGACGAGGTTGGCGCCTCGCTCGATCTCAAGTCGTTCTTGGCAGGCGAGACGAGCCCCCTCTTCGTCGGCTCGGCCCTTACCAACTTCGGGGTGCGTCACCTTCTCGATGCTGTTATAGAGCTGGCCCCAGGACCATCTCCCCGTCCCGACGAGAACGGTGTCCAGCGAGCCCTTAACGCCCCTTTCTCCGGCTTCGTGTTCAAGATCCAGGCGAACATGGATCCTTCGCACCGTGACCACGTGGCCTTCGTGCGTGTCTGCTCGGGTCGCTTCGAACGGGGAATGACGGTCATCCACGCATCCACCGGCCGGCCCTTCTCCACCAAGTACGCCGCGTCGGTGTTCGGTTCCGAGCGCGACACCATCGACGAGGCCTATCCCGGCGACGTGATCGGGCTCGTCAACGCCAGCGGCCTCCGCATCGGCGACACGCTCTACGAGTCGGAGCCCGTCGTGTACCCCGGCATCCCGACTTTCGTCCCGGAGTTGTTCGTCCGGGCCCGGGCCCTGGAGACCAGTCGCTACAAGCAGTTCCGACGAGGACTCGACCAGATGGAGCAAGAGGGGGTAGTGCAGGTCCTGCGGGATCCGGACGGCGACCCCACGCCGGTGCTCGCGGCCGTCGGTCAGATGCAGTTCGAGGTCTTCTCCCATCGGCTGCAGCACGAGTTCGGCTCGGCGGTGGAGTTGACGTCCACTCCCTACAAGGCGGTGCGCCGCACCGACGCGCCGACGGCGGAGAAGTTGCGCGGCGTGATGGGAGTCAAGGTGCTCGTTCGCCGCGACGGTGAACTCCTGGCGCTGTTCGAGAACCCGTACCGGCTCGACCGGCTCGAGGTCGAGAACAAAGACTGGTGTCTCGATCCCATTCTCACCGGTACGCGCTGACTGACTAACGACGCGAGTTACTCCGCCTTGAAGTGGGGGTTGTAGATGAGGCCGAGGATGTTGCCCGTCGGCGTGCGGACCGTGGCGGTGATAATGCCCTCGCCGACGTCCTGGGGTTCGACGTGGATGGTCGACCCAGCCGCGACCGTGGCGGCCACGGCGGCGGGCACGTCGGCGACGCCCCAGTAAGCATGGGCGCCATCCGCGGGATCCGCCGTGGGAAGCAGGCCCAGCTCATAGCCGCCTACGTCGTAACCGACGTAGAAGGGCTCGTCGAAGTAGGGGCCCTTGCCGAGAAGTTCGCTCCACCAGGCCTTGGCGGCGTCGAGGTCCGGTGAGGGGTAGATGACGGTCCGCAGACCCTCGAGATCGATGGGCATGGGGTGCAGCTTCGCGCCGTGGCTTGTTGCCGTGCTCGTCGCCCTGCCCGAAGCCCCGGCGCCTCGGCGCGCGTAGGGTCGGCGCCATGCGCGCCGCCCAGATAGTCAGCCACGACGGACCCTCCGCGCTGAAGGTCGGCGAGGCCCCAGATCCGAGCGCCAGTCCCGACGAGGTCTTGATCGAGACCCACGTCGCCGGGGTGACATTCCCCGACCTGCTCATGACCCGGGGTGAGTACCAGATGGTGCCGGACTTCCCCTTCGTCCCGGGCTCAGAGGTGGCGGGGATCGTCCGGAGCGCCCCCGACGGATCAGGGGTGTCAGAGGGTGACCGGGTGGTGGCCTTCCCCGGGCTCGGCGGCTTCGCCGAGCTGACGCCGTCGCGCACCGAAGCGGTCTTCCCGCTCCCCGAGAAGTTCTCGTTCGCGCAAGGCGCGGCGCTGCCGATGAACTACCTCACGTGTGAGTTCGCCTTGGACCGCCGGGGCCGGCTGCAAGCCGGGGAGACGGTGCTCGTGCACGGCGCGGCAGGCGGTATCGGCACGGCTGCCATCCAACTGGCCAAGGCCATGGGGGCGCGGGTGATCGCGGTGGTGTCGAGCGAG
The DNA here is from genome assembly GCA_019347775.1 of Actinomycetota bacterium. Lineage (GTDB taxonomy): Bacteria > Actinomycetota > Acidimicrobiia > Acidimicrobiales > JAHWKP01 > JAHWKP01. The sequence goes on from JAHWKP010000051.1 coordinate 2,241, forward strand.
ACCAAGGCCGATGTGGCCCGCGGGGCCGGCGCCGACGAGGCGGTCATGGCCGAAGGATTTCTGCCGGCAGTGAAGGAGCTGACCGACGGACGCGGCGTCGATGTGGTGGTCGACCCGGTCGGCGGCGACCGCTTCACCGACTCGCTGCGCTCGCTGGCGCCGGAAGGACGAGTCCTGGTAGTCGGCTTCACCGGGCGGGAGATCCCCACGGTCAAGGTCAACCGTCTGCTGCTGACCAACACCGAGGTCGTCGGGGTCGGCTGGGGGGCATTCGCCCTGCGCACCCCCGGTTTCATGCGACAGCAGTGGGAGGCGCTGGTCCGCCATATCGACTCCGGCGCTATCGACCCGCCGCTGGGGTCGTCGTATCCGCTCGAGCAGGCGGCCGCCGCACTGGTTGAGCTCGACGAACGCCGAGCCACCGGCAAGGTCACCCTCGAGGTCCGCCCCACCTGAGCGGGCGTACTTCGATCGGCTGTACGTGCCAAAGGACGCCCGCTAGGGATGGAGATACAGCCGGACCTGTGGGCGGCGCGCCAGCAGATGGCGCTGTCACTCGGATGGCACATCGTGATCGCCTGTTTCGGGGTCGGCTTCCCGGCGCTGATGGTGCTAGCCGAGTGGTTGGGCATCCGCCGCGGCGACGCCGACGCGCTGCGACTGGCCCGGCGCTGGTCCAAGGTCCTGGCCGTCCTCTTCGCGGTGGGAGCGGTCTCCGGGACGATCCTGTCGTTCGAGCTCGGAATCCTGTGGCCGCAGATGATGCGGACCTTCGGCGACGTGTGGGGTCTGCCCTTCGCCATCGAGGCGATCGCCTTCTTCGTCGAGGCCATATTCGTCGGCCTCTATCTCTACGGTTGGGACCGGATGCCACCGAAGGTCCACTTGCTGACCGGCATACCGATCGTTATAGCGGGCGTGGCGTCGGCGTGGTTCGTCGTCACCGCCAACGCCTGGATGAACCAGCCCCAGGGCTTCGACGTCGAGGGATACCTGGCTACCGGCGTGGTGACCGATGTCGATCCGTGGGCGGCGATGTTCAACCCGGCGACGCCGCCGCAGACCACCCACATGGTGCTGGCCGCGTTCATGGTTGCCGGCTTCGGCACGGCAGCGGTGTACGCGGCCGCCATGTTGCGGGGCCGGCGCGACCGCTACCACCGTCTCGGTTTCCTGCTGGCCTTCTCGATGGCGGCCGCCATCACGCCGGTGCAGATCGTGGTCGGCGACTGGGCGGCGCGATTCCTGGCCGACAACCAGCCCGTGAAGCTGGCCGCCCTCGAAGGGATCATGGAGACCCAACGCGGCGCGCCTCTCACCATCGGTGGGCTGTTCATCGACGGTGAGGTCCGTTACGGGATCGAGATACCCAAAGCCCTGTCCCTTCTGGCAAAACACGACCCGGACGCCGAGGTCCTCGGGCTCGAGGAGGTGCCCCCGGCCGACCGCCCCCCGGTGCCCATCGTGCGCACGGCCTTCCAGCTGATGGTTGCCATCGGCACCGGCCTGCTCGCTCTCAGTATCTGGTTCGCCATCGTGTGGTGGCGACGACGAAGATTGCCTCGCTCGAGGTTGTTCCTGTGGGCCGCGGTTGCGGCCGGGCCGTTGACGGCCGTTGCCCTGGAAGCGGGCTGGGTGGCCACCGAAGTAGGGCGCCAGCCCTGGATCGTCTACGGCGTCATGCGGGTGGAGGACGCGGTCACGACCGCGCCCGGCATACGCCTCGGGTACTTCGCCTTGATAGGTGTCTACGCGGCCATGACCGTAGGCACGATCTTCGTGCTGCGCCGCCTGGCGTCGGCTCCCGATGAGGAACCGGATCCGCCCGGTACCGCCCACGAGGCAGCGGCGGCCGCGTGACCGTCGCCGAGATCCTCCTCGGGGTGATGTGGGTTGGCGTCACCCTCTATGCAGTTTTCGCCGGGGCCGACTTCGGAGCCGGATTCTGGGACCTGGTTGCCGGCGGCGCCCGGAGCGGCGCGCCGGCCCGCCAGCGCATCGAAACCAGCATCGGCCCGGTGTGGGAAGCCAACCACGTCTGGCTGATCTTCGTCCTCGTCATTCTCTGGACGGGATTTCCGGCCGCCTTCGCGGCCATCGCCTCGACCCTGTACGTGCCCCTCACCGCAGCAGGCGTGGGGATCATCCTGCGCGGCGCCGGCTTCGCGCTGCGCAAGCCCGTCCATGAGGTGGGGCTGCAGCGCACCTTCGGCGCCGCCTTCGCGGCCTCTTCGGTGGTGACGCCCTTCTTCTTCGGGGCGGTCGCCGGGGCGGTGGCTTCTGGCCGCGTTCCGGCCGCGCCCGACGAGTCCGGCGGCATTGATCCGTGGACGGCCTGGACCGGACCGACCTCTCTGCTCGGCGGCTCGCTGGCGGTGGCAACCTGCGCGTACCTGGGAGCCACTTTTCTCGCCGCGGACGCCCACCGTGACGGTGAGCGCGATCTGGCGGCGCGCTACCAGCGCTCGGGAATTGCGGCCGCAGTCGCCGCCGGCCTGTTGAGTCTGGGAGGAATCCTCGTGTTGAGAGCCGACGCCCCCGAGCTGTACGCCGGGCTTACCGGCAGGGCCATCCCGCTGGTGGTCGGCTCAGCGGTGGCGGGCGTTGCCTCGCTGGCGTTGCTGTTTCGGCGCGACTACGTGCGGGCCCGGGCCGCCGCGGTGGTTGCCGTCGTGGCGGTCGTCTGGGGGTGGGCCGCGGGCCAGTACCCGGCCCTGCTGGTCGGCGAACTGAGCATCGCCGGCGGAGCCGGGGCGCGCACCACGCTCATCGCCGTGCTGGTCAGCCTCGGCATCGGCGCCCTGCTCTTCGTGCCGCCACTAGCGGTGCTCCTGAGCCTTCACGCCCGCGGCCGGCTGGGTCCGGCCACCGGCGGCCAGGCCGCTACCCATCATGAGTGACAGGACGCTCGGCGAGTAGTCAGCAGCAGTTGTCCACGTGTTCGGCTGCGAGCGCTTCACGCCCTTCGAGCAACAGGAAGACGACCACACCGAGTGCGGCGACGGGGTCGGCCCACCACCACTGGAAGGCGGCGTTGAGGACCAGCCCGGACACGACCACGGCGGACAGGTAGGCACACGCCCACGTTTGAGAGCTGTCAGCTTCCGCGGCGCGGCTGCCCAACGCCAACGCGACCCGGCGCTTCCGTCGAGCCAGGAACGGCATAACGACGAGCGACAGCAGCGTGAGCCCGATGCCGATTGGCGACGCCTCGGGCTCGTGATGCAGGACTAGCGAGCGGACAGCTTCGAAGCCGACGAATGCAGCAAGCACGAAGAAGCTGACTCCGATGAGTCGCAACGCGACCGGCTCGACCCGCTCGACCCGCTCGGGGTCGCGACGCTCGACGCGGAGCCGCCAGAGCAGTACCGCGGCGGAGACCGATTCGACCGCGCTGTCGAGTCCGAACCCGGCAAGAGCCCGGCTGCCGGCAGCCCACGCCGCGGCCAACGCGATCACGCCTTCGACGATGTTCCATGCCACCGTGAACACGGCGAGACCCTGGGCTCGTCGCACCAGGTCTTCGCGCCCGACAGCCCCGACGTGGATATGAGTGGGGGTCTCCAACGAGCTAGATCGTGTAGGCGAGCCCGGTGGCCAGCTGAGTGGCGAGTTCGGCGTCTCCCTCCAACGTCATGGCGTCGCCGACGTATGGAAGAGGATCCCGACGCCCGCCGGTCAGTCGCAGGAAAAGCAGCGCCGGCACGGTCAGGCCCACCGTGGGCTCGCCGTCGATGGAGTCGACCACCCGGGCCCGCTCTTCGACGACGACGTGGTGGGTCTGGTTCACGGGCCCCGTGATCTGTAGGCGCACACTGGTGCCCTGCGGCATGCCCGCCTTCTTGCCGACGATGTAGCCGAGGGCGGCGACCGGCTCTTCCAGGGCGAGCTCGACGTGGGCGGGGTCCTCCCGGTCTGCCGCGCCGACCGCGTCGCGGATGTCGAGTTCGTGCATGAAGCAGTCGTAGTGGCGGATGCGCATGAAGCGTCCATAAGTTTCGTTGGGGCCGGCGGGGGTCCACGACGACTGGTCGAAGTCCTCTTGGGACATGGCCTTCAACGCCTCGGCCCGTTGGTCGGTAATGTCCTTGAACCGCTCCAGGACTTCGCTGCCGGCGGTGGCCCGCAGCGACTCGACCCAAGCCTCGTTGAACTCAGCCGTCGCGTTCTTCACATGGTCGAGACCGGAGATGTCGACCGAAGGGGCCTGTTCACCGTGGAGCATCGCCTCGGTCCCCAGCAGGTGACTGAGCACGTCTTTGACCGTCCAGCCGGGCAGGCAGGTCGGCCGGTTCCAGTCGTCTTCACTGAAGCGGCTGCACAACTCGACGACCGCCTGGAACTCTGCGATCAGGAGCGGCACGACCTTGTCGCGGTCGATGGTCGTGGCCATCAGGGCGCTGCCTTTTGGATCGTCTGCCAGTCACGGGCCTCTAGATAGGGCCGGAATCTCTCGGCGATCCGGCGCATGTCGTCAGGTCGCTTGGGCCGCTTGAGCTCATACAGCTCGGGGAACCGCTGCCACTCGAGCACGTGTTGCCACAGCGCCACCGCGTCTTCGCCCATCGGAGGCTCGACGATAACCGGCCCGAAGGTGGCTTCGCCGTTGTCGAACATCAGGGTCGGAACTCCGAAGAAGCCGAGTTCGATGACCTGTTCGTGCTCGCCGCGCACTTCGTCGTGGGTCGTTTCGTCGGCCAGGGCCTGGCCCACCAGGTCGGGATCGAGATCCATTTCGCTGAGCAGCTCCTCGGCCACCTCGCGCCGGTGGGGCTTGCGGCCGTCCACGTGCAGCGCGGTACCGGCGGCTAGGTACCAGCGGTCGAGCAGATCCACGTCGGTGCGGCGCAGCAGGGCGCCGATGCGCATCATCGACCACCCGTAGGACCACTCCCGCTCCCATGGGTGCTTCTTGCCTTCGACCCGGTTCACCTCCTCGAGGCTGAAGAACTTCCAGCGCACATCGACCCCGAGCTGCGCTCGGACCTCCCGGATCCAGAGCGAGGCCTGGTACGCCCACGGGCACATGACGTCGAAGTGGAAGTCGACCGCGTTCACCGACGTGCTCGAGGACTCCGCTGACGTTAAGTCTGCTCGCTCGGTCACTGGCTATCTCCTTCCGGGGTGCTCGACTCGAGTGCCTACCATGGACCATCGGCGTGATCATGAGGGTGCGGGGACTGGCGGCGGCGCTACTGGCGCTGCTCGTACTGATCTCGGTGGTCGCGGTCAACGCCCAGGCCATTCCCAGAGTGATCGACACCGGGTTCCTCTACGCCCCGTTCCGCGAGGACGGCGCTCCGTTCGACCCCGCCACCGGAACCTTCGGCGGCCCCCGCGGTGACGACGGCTGCCTGGTCGATGAGCCCCAGGCCGACCGCGACGACTGCCTTCCTGCAGCCGCGGCCCAAGTCCTGCTGGCGGACTCCCGGGTTCTTTACTGGAATGCCATCGAAGGGGGCGAGGCCGCCGACGGACCGCTGGCGCTGCAGGGCGGCGACGTCTTCATCGACGACCAGTCCCGCGTCCTGAGTCTGGACTACGCCGCCAGCCGCGGCAGCTCCTGGATCGCCTCGGGCACCGGGGCCTTCCCGGGTACGCCCCGCGAGCCGGGGCTCATCCCCGGTGTCGACCCCGGCGAAAACCCCGACTCGGCCAGCGACGCCAGCCTGTTCTGTTCCGACCAGAAGCTGCTCCACGACGGGCGGGTGCTGGCCGTGGGCGGCACCAACTATTACGCCGAGCCCGGCGTGGACGAACGCCTCGGGGTAGCCGAACTCGAGGGAATCCGGAACACCCGGATCTTCGATCCGGCCACGAACCAATGGACGAAGGCGCCCGACATGCATTACGGCCGCTGGTACCCGTCGATGGTGACGCTGGCCAACGGCGATCTGTTCATCGCCAGCGGCGTGACCAAGCTCATCAAGCCGGTCTACCCGTCGCACATCGAGGACAGCGGCACCAACGTCCGCCAGACCGAGACCTACACCGCCAGCACTTCGAACCCCACCTTCGTCGACAACGGCCGCACGGCCGACCGCTCCCTTCCGCTCTACCCGCGGCTGCATCTACTGCCCAACGGCAACGTCTATTACGACGCCGCGGGCCAGGCCTTCAACCCGGCCGGTCAGGCGTATGACCAGGCGCTGTGGAACGAGGCCGCGGTGTACAACCCGAAGACGCGCACGTGGCGGGGCCTGGGCGTGCCGGGCCTCACCGGCACTACACCGACCATCGCCGAGCCGGGCTTCCGGGGTTCGACCTTCTCGCAGATGCTCACCTTGAAGCCCGGGCCCGACGGCGACTACGGCACGGCCAGCTTTCTCAGCGCCGGTGGCGTGGTCGGTGGTTCGCCGGGGAGTTACGTGGCCACGCCGACGGCGCGTATCAACCACGTGACCGTGGGCGACGGTGAGGAGGGCGAAACCCTCCAGACCTTCGACGCCGGCCTCATGCACACCGGGCGTTGGTACGGCAGCGGTGTGGTGCTGCCGAGCGGTCAGGTCTTCGTGGTGGGTGGCGGCGACGTCGACGCTGTGGTCACGCCTGGCGCCGAACGACCCATCCTGCAGACCGAGATCTTCACCCCGAGGGGCGAGGGAGGCGAGTGGCGTCTCGGACCGGTGCTCGACCGCGACCGGACGTATCACAACGCCGCGATCCTGCTGCCGACCGGCCAGGTGCTGATCGGCGGCCATGCCCCGATCCCCAACGGCTACGGGCCGACGTCCAACAACCCCGACACCCCGGTGCGCGACGCCGCCAACAACTTCAGAGACGCTTCGTTCCAGATCTACACACCCCCCAACCTGTCTCGGGGGTATGACCGTCCGGTCATCAACGGCAACATCCGCGAGAGCGTCGACCACGGCTCGCGTCTGGTTATCCCGACGCGGGACGCGGCCACCATCCACTCGGTGGTGATGGCCCGCAATCCCTCGGTCACCCATCTCATCGATGGCGACCAGCGCATGGTGGAACTGCCGATCGTCAATCGGAACCCAGGCCGTTCGGTCACGGTGCAGATTCCGGGTCCGAGCATCCTGCCTCGGGGCCCTTACATGCTGTTCATCAACCGGGACGTGACGCCCCGCGGCGCCGTCGACCCTGATCACCTCGTTCCCTCTGTCGCCCGGCAGATGTTCGTCGGCGCCCCCGCCCCACGAGGTGTGCGCCAACTGCCTCAGACCGCACAATCGCCGCGACGCCCCTGAGCCGCCGCGGCGCCGTGGTGCGTTACGTCGCCACAGCCGCCGCGCTCTCTGCCGTCGCGTTGGTGGAGCCGACAGCGGCGCACCAGGAGGTCGCCGGCGTCACGAACGTGCTCGACTCCGTCGAGCCAGCGCTCCCCGAAGGAGTGACCATCCAGGTGACCCGCAGCGTGGCCGATCAACTGGTCGCCGAGAACACCAGTGGTGTCGCCCTAGAAGTACTCGATGACGAGGGTGAGGCGTTTCTTCGCATAGGCCCGGGAGGCGTCGAAGCCGACGTGGCGTCGCCGGAGTGGCACCGCTCGAACTCCCCCGAGGGCTTGCCCACCTTGCCCGACGGTGTGTCAGAGACAGCCGAACCCCAGTGGGTGAACGTCTCTCCGGATCCGTCGTGGGGATGGTTCGACCATCGACTGCACGAAGCCCCCGTGGCTATGCCGCCGGCAGCTGCTCCGGGGGAGGACGTCGTGCTGGACCGGTGGGAGGTCCCCATGCGCTTCGGGGAAACGTCCATCCGGGTGCGGGGTCGACGGCTGTTCTCCCGACCGGCCGGATGGTTTCGCCACGAGATCGAGTCGCCGATCCCCGGCATGCGAGTGTCGGTGCTCGAGGGCAACGTCCCCGCCATATTTCTCACGGCGCGGGGCCAGGCCGATGTCGAGTTGCTCGGCGTCGAG
>JAHWKP010000052.1 GCA_019347775.1 Actinomycetota bacterium
GGCCGCCTCGTGCCTAGCCGGGGGCCACGCCGCCCTCGTCGGCGCCGTGCTCGTGGGGCTGGTGGGTCTCCGCGCCGCCGGGGGTGGCTGCCACAGCCACTGGCTCGCCGGGCTGGGGCTCATTGCCATTTCCGTTCCCGCTCCGAGCGGCGTCGGCGTTTTCGAGCGACTCGAGGAGGTGCACCGATATGTCCTGGACGATCACGTCGTCGCGGCCGTGCTCTTTCACCCCGTCGTCGAGCATGACCAGACAGAACGGGCAGGCGGTGGCCACGCGGTCGGCGCCCGTCGCGATGGCCTCGCGGGCACGCTCGGTGTTGACCTTCGTGCCGGTCTGCTCCTCCATCCACATGCGGGCGCCGCCGGCGCCGCAGCAGAAGGACTTCTCGGAATGCCGCTCCATCTCCTTGTACTCGGCGCCCGGCAGCACCTGGAGCAGCTCGCGGGGCGGGCTGTAGACCTGGTAGTGGCGACCGAGGTAGCAGGGGTCGTGGTAGGTGATCGAGCGCTTCGCGGCCCCGGCACCGTCCGCCACAGGAGTGAGGCGCCCCTCGCGCACGAGGCGGTTGAGCAGCTGGGTGTGGTGGACGACCTCGAGCTCGATGCCGAAGTCCTTGTACTCGTTCTTCAGCGTGTTGAAGCAGTGGGGGCAGTGGGCGAGGATCTTGCGCACGCCCATGCCGTTGAGAGTCTCGACGTTCTGGCCGGCCAGCTGCTGGAAGAGGTACTCGTTGCCTGACCGTCGGGCCGGGTCGCCGGTGCAGCGCTCCTGCGGTCCGAGGATGGCGAAGTCGACGCCCGCCCGGTGGAGGAGTTTGGCGGTGGCGACCGTCACCTTCTTGGCCTTGTCGTCGAAGCTCCCGGCACAACCCACCCAGTAGAGGTATTCGTGATCGAAGGGGCCGTCGGCACCGACGACCGGCACCTCAGCCGGGAGCGCCGCGGTCCAGTCGCCCCGGCTGCCCTGGGGCATGCCCCAGGGATTCTCCGACGTCTCCATCGAGCGGTAGGCGTTGCCGAGTTCGGAGGGGAAGTCCGATTCCATCAGCGACAGGTAGCGCCGCATGTCGAGGATCTTGTCGAGGATCTCGATGTTGACCGGGCAGATCTCATCGCAGGCCTTGCACGAGGTGCACGCCCAGATCTCCTCCGCCGTGATCCGCTCGAACACCGAGTCGGTGGAGATGGTGATCTCGGCGTCCTGGCCGATGACCGGGCTCACGGGCCCGCCCGGCGCCGACGCTGCCATCACGTTTCCGACCTTCAGGACTATCTCGCGGGGATCAAGAGACTTGCCCGTCGCATGGGCCGGGCACACGCTCGTGCACCGGCCGCAGATCGTGCAGGCGTCGGTGTCGAGCAGTTGCTTCCAGGTGAAGTCCGTAACCGCCGCAGCCCCAAAGCTCTCGAGAGACGTCTCCTCGAGGTTCGGCATGGGCTTCATGGCGCCCTTCGGGCGCTCCCGGGCCGAGAGGTACATGTTCAGCGGCGACGTCACCATGTGCCGCAACTTCGTGCTCGGCAGAATTATGAGGAACGCCCCGAAGGCGGCGAAGTGGGCGATCCAGAAGACCTGGTGCCACTGCTCCAGGCCGGACCACCCCTGAAAGAGCTCTGACATCGGATACCCGACGACCGACCACCGCTCGAATTCCGGGCGCTCGACCAGCGCGATCCGCATGGCCTCGGTTACGAATCCGGTAACGCCGATGGCGGCGAACGTGAACAGGATCAGGTGGTCTTCCGGGCGGGTCTTTATCCGAAGCCGGTAGGGCCGGTGCACATAGCGGCGAACGATCGCCCAGACGATGCCGGCCATGAACGCCACACCGGCGAGGTCTCCCACCGCGGAATAGGCCTGATAGGTCGTGCCGTGGAGAAACTTCATCCCCGCTGGCAGCTGGTGGTCGATCTCGAGAACGGTGGTGACCGCGAAGAGGATGAGGAACGGGAAGTAGATGAGCGAGTGCATGACGCCGGCGGCGGGGTCGCGCAGCAGCGTCTGCATGTAGAGACCCCGGCGCAGGTCCGTCATACGACGCTTGGTCTTGGTGCGCAGGGGACGGGACTCGGGCCCGCCCATCTCCCAAGCCCTCACCCGCCGGGCGAACAGCCAGGACATGGCGATGAAGAGCACGGCCAGCGAAACGTAGAAGACAAGCTGCAGGGCTCCGGGCACATTGACGAACACGGTGCGACTGATGGGCGAGTCGTGGTGCTGCTGGAAGATGGCGGCGGCCAAGCCGCTGCCGCCGACGACGGCTATCCCGAGGAGAGAACCCGCGATCAACGTCCACTGGGACGGCCGCAGGTTTCGCATTGAGTGAGGTGTCTAGTGCGAGAACGCCTTGGCGTCCGAATCCCGGAGGCGTTCGGCCATCGTGCATAGAAGCTTGCGGGAGACGCCGGGAAGCTGGTCGAGGATGCCGCTGAACTCACGCTGGCCGAGGATGAGCAGACTCATCGGCGTGTCGGCCACCACGGTCGCGGACCGCGGGCCTCGGTCGAGCAGGGAGAGCTCTCCGAAGTACTGGCCTCTCTTGAGCTTGGCGATCGTGCGCTTGCCCTTCTTGACGGCGGCCTCGCCGTCGAGGATCAGGAAGAACTCATGGCCGCTCTTGCCCTCTTCACACAGAACCTTGCCCTCGGGGACCTCCAGCTCGTCCGAGGCGCGCCCCAGAGTCTGAAGTTCCTTCTTGCTAAGTGCCGAGAACAGCGGCACCCGGGCCAGGTGGTCGAGTTTTGCGTCCTTGCGTGGCATCGGCGGTGAGCGTAGACCGAAGGCGGCGTCTGTGCGTGCTTGCCGGACGTGTCCCGGGACACACCACCCAGCCGGAGGCCCGTCCGGCACCGGTTCGGGGGCGGGCCGATAGCTTCGGACCGTGCTCGATCCCGACGTAAAGGCCCTTGCGGAAGCGAAGAACTTCGCGGTGTTCACGACCCTGCTCTCCGACGGGCATCCCATGGCCCATGTCATGTGGATCGGCTGCGACGACGACCACCTGCTCATCAACACCGAGGTCCACCGCGCGAAGTTCCGCAATGTGGAACGAGACCCGCGAGTAACGGTCACGATCATCGACCGGGACAATCCGTACCGCTTTGCCGAAGTCCGTGGAGACGTCGTGGATACCGTCAGGGGGCCGGAGGCCCGCAGCCACATCGACGCGCTGTCCCAGAAGTACCGGGGCCGGCCCTACGACCCCGAGGCCATTCAGACCGAGCGGGTCGTTCTCAAGATCGCCCCCCGGCGCCAACTGTCCCGCGGCTGAGGCCGCCAGCGCCGTACGCTCGGACGGTGGCTGAGCCTTCCGCACGGCGACCCACCTCAACCAGTTCCTTCGGTGCCGGCCGGCGCGAGAGCCACGACGCCTCGTCGTTCTACGACCGGGGGCTCGCCGTAGTTCCCCAAACTGACAACGGCGCAATAAATCCGCCCGCGGTCGTGGACCGCATCTTCCACAAGAGCGCCGAATCCATGGATGAGGTAGTGGACAATTCGGTCGCGTTGATGGTGACCTCCCCGCCCTACCACGTCGGTAAGGAATACGACTCGGACAGTTCCTTTGACGACTACCTCGGGCTGTTGCGCCGCGTCTTCACCGAGACTTACCGCGTCCTCGAGCCCGGCGGCCGAGCCGTGGTCAATGTGGCGAACTTGGGCCGGCGGCCTTACATACCGCTCAACGCCCACGTGGCGCTGATGATGAACGAGCTGGGGTTCCTCATGCGGGGCGAGGTCATTTGGCGCAAGGGCGCCGGTGCCAACGGTTCGTGCGCGTGGGGCTCGTGGCGGTCGGCGTCGAACCCCACGCTCCGCGACACCCACGAGTACTGCTTGTGCTTCTCGAAGGGAGAGTTCCGCCGCCAGCGACGGGGCATCAACACGATCGATGGGGATGAGTTCCTGGCCGCCACGTTGTCGGTTTGGGACATCCGTCCCGAGTCGGCCCGCCGCGTGGGCCACCCCGCCCCCTTCCCGGTCGAACTGCCGGCGCGGTTCATCCAGCTCTACACGTTCGAGGATGACCTCGTCCTGGACCCGTTTATGGGTGCCGGGACCACTGCCGTCGCCGCGGTCCGCGCTGGGCGCCATTACGTCGGCTATGACACCGACGCCAACTACGTCGCTGCGGCTGTCGCCCGGATCGCGCAGGAACAGGCCATCGCCGAAGCGACATGACGGGAGGGTCGGTCTTCGATGCGCTCGACCAGCAGCATCGGGAACTCGGCGACTTCCTCGAGAGGCTCGAACCCGCTGACTGGGAGGCGGCGTCGCGCTGTGATGGATGGAGCGTGGCCGACGTCGTGCTCCACCTGGCCCAAACCGACGAGCTTGTAATCGCCGGTTGCACGGGCGCGGCGACCGAAGCCCGTTCCTTTTTCTCGCCGAATGCGACTGGAGTCGAGACGGTCGACGACGCTGCCGAGCGGGCCGTCCAGAGCGAACGAGGCCTGCCGATCGAAGACCTTGTTGCGCGTTGGCGCCGCGCTTCGGAGACATCGCGACAGCTCTTGCGAGATCGGCCTCCGAGCCAGCGGATCCCTTGGGTCGTCGGCGACTTGCCGCCCCGCACCCTCGCCACGACGAGGCTCGCCGAGTACTGGATCCACACCGGCGATGTCTTCCCGGCGGGACAGGCCGCCGACGACCGGCTCTGGCACATCGCCCGGCTGGCGTGGCGCACCTTGCCCTACGCCTTCAGCCGGGCGGGAGTAGATCTGTCGGGACCCGTAGATCTCCGGATCACCTCACCCGAGGGCGACGAGTGGGCCTTCGAGCCCGACGGCGAAGCGGCGACCACGGTCATCGGCCCCGCCCTTGACTGGTGCCGACTGGCGGCTCGCCGGGCAGAGCCAGTTGACACGGCGCTGAAGGCAAAGGGTCCCGACGCCGACGCCGTCCTGCGCCTGGCGCGGACATTCGCCTAGGGCTCCCAGGCGCGGACATCCCGAGCGCGGCGAGACTGTCTGGCGGTGTTCGAGCCCCCCCAGACGCACTACGCCAAGAGCGGCGAGGTTCACATCGCGTATCAGACCGTCGGTGACGGTCCTCGCGACGTCGTTCTGATGCCGGATTGGGTCTCGCACATCGAAGCCTTCTGGGACCACTCCACGTTCGAGCGCCCCCTGCGACGAATGGGGGCACGAAATCGGCTGATCTTGTTCGACAAGCGCGGTGTCGGCCTGTCCGACCCCGTTCCCGTCGAGCAGATCCTGAATGTCGAGACCTGGATGGATGACCTCTTGACCGTGCTCGACGCCTGCGAGTCTCGACAAGCCGTCCTCGCCGGCACGGGCCACGGCGGTCAGATGGCATTGCTGTTCGCCGCCACCCATCCCGAGCGCATCGAGGCGCTCCTGCTGACGAACTGCTATGCCCGGCTGGGACGCGCCCCGGATTACCCGTGGGGAGTCCCCGCCGAAGTTCAGGACAAGGTAGTGCTGTCTCTCGGAGAGACATGGGGCTCGCTGGACTCTCCGGCAATAGATCTGATCGCTCCTTCGGTCGCCGGAGACGAGGAAGTCCGCCGATGGTGGGCTCGCATGGAGCGGCTCGCCTGTAGCCCCGGCGTCGCCGTAACAATGCAGAGAGCCATGTACGCGTACGACGTGCGCCATGTCCTACCGGCCGTCAAGCAGCCAACGCTTGTCATGCATACGACCGGCAACCGCCATGTGCGAGTCGGCCATGGCCGTTACCTGGCGGAGCGCATACCCGGGGCGGTTCTTCGCGAGTTCGATAGCGACAACCACTGGTGGTTCCTCGGCCAACACTCAGAAGAGATGTGGAACGTCGCCATGGAGTTCATCGCGGGAACCCCCGGCGACCCCGACACCGACCGCGTGCTCGCCACAGTGTTGTTCACGGATGTCGTGAACTCGACCGAGCAAGCGGCTCTCTTGGGAGACGCTACGTGGACCCGGCTACTCGACGATCTTGATGCCGTCGTCGGACGGCAGATGGCGCGCTTCCAGGGGAAGCTGATCAAGTCGCTCGGAGACGGCCACCTGGCTACTTTCGACGGGCCCGGACGGGCCATTCGGTGCGGCCGGGCCATCTCCGAGGCGGTCCGAAGCCTCGGTCTGGAGGTTCGCTGCGGTCTGCATACCGGTGAGATCGAACTGAGAGGTGACGATGTCGGTGGAGTCGCGTTGCATATCGCGGCGCGAGTGATGGCTTTGGCGGGCCCGAACGAAGTGTTGGTTTCCGGATCGGTTCCACCGCTGGTTGTCGGGTCCGGCTTCGACTTCGACGACCGCGGCGAGCACAACCTCAAGGGTGTCCCGGGAAAATGGTCCGTATTCGCGGTCAAGCAGTGAGCCGACACCACTATCGGCATCGATGAACACAACCCCACCCCCCGCCGGTCGATCGAGCCCTTGGGTACTCCTGGTCATGGCGCTGGTGCCTTGGGCCGCGTTTCTCATTCCGCTGCTCCTCGCTGCCGGCGCCGGTGACTACGACGTCACGGCGGGCGAATTCGGCGGTGCCGCTTTGTTCACACTCTGGGTCGTGGCCCTTCCTTCGTTGCTGCCTCTCGCGGTTGCCCGCAATGGAGCCGCCCGCTGGACGGCCCTCGCGTTCATGACGGTCGTGTCTGGCGCGGCCGGCCTGACGGTTGCGCTGTCTGACGACGCCCAAGCCGGCCTGGTCGTCCTAGTCGTGCCTGTACTGGCTGTCCCCGTGACCGTCGGCGTCTGGATCGCCCGAGCCCTCGGCATCCGCCGCGGAACTCGCAGAGGAGCCGGCTAGCTCTGAGTCGGCCGCGGAGCCGCCTGGGTCGTGGTATCTAATCCGAGCATGCATGATCGGTATGTTCCGGCTGCCAGCGTGGCGGTGACGGTTGTCGTGATCGCTGCCCTAAGCGTGGCCGGGTCCCTGGTCGCCAACCGCGTGGACGATTGGGTCGGTCACGGCCTGGGGCATGCGGTGGTCGCAGTACCGATAGCGGCGCTCGCTGTGTTCGCTCTGAGGGTGTGGCCGGCACCGAAATCGGTCGCTCCGGCCCGAGCGTCGCGTCGTGTCGTGATCACAGGCTTGGCGGGAGTGGCCATAGGTCAGGTGCTCGAAGTCCTAGGCGCTCGTGTCGGGGAACCGACCGCGTCGAACGTCGAAGAGCTGGCGCACACGGCGGGGCAGATCGTCACGATGCTTTCGATGCTGGCCCTGCTCGTCGGCGCAGTTCTGGCGGGGACCGCCGCGGCCCGAGCGAGGACCGCACCCAAGTGGGCGGTGGTGCTGGCGACCGCCCTTGCGATGTTGGTCGTTGGATTCCTCCTCTTCGGAGGTCCTGTCCCCCGGTCGTGAACCGACTGACGAGACTTCAGGCACCGCGTGAGGCGGCCTGGAAGGCAGCCCGCTGTTCATCGGTCAACACGATCCAGGTCGCGTGCGCCGCGGCGAGGAGCTCGCCATCGGGGGTTCGTAGAGAGGAACCGGCCGTGCGCTTGCGGCCGCTGGCCTCTTTGGTCCAACCCGCCACGACAACAGTCTCACCAACCGGCGGACGGCGACGGATAACGGCCGCCATCCTCCCGAGCACTACCGGACCAAGGTCGGCATCACTGCTGAGCCATGAGAGCCCGCTCGGGCAGTCGAGCGCAGCCCACACGACGGGGTAGTCCACCGAGCCGGTGCCATCCGATGTGTTCTCCCCGGACGACCACACGGTGGCGAACACGCCTGGCGCCGACGTCGGCGCTGGGAAGAGCCGCAATCCGTCGGCATCTCGGCCCGGCCCGCAGGTGAAGCAGCCCGGATAGGCGTGGTTGGCGGAATAGTGGTCGAGGTCAAGCGCGGAGCCGGCCTCCTTGGCCTCTTGCAGTGATACGACGGGTCCTTCATCCGGCGGATCCACTGGTCGAGCTACCGCTACGACCGAATCACCATCGAAGAGCGTGCTCTGGTCAGCGTCGTACTTGAGCGTCAGAGGTCGGTCGAGTGGAGGCGGCAGGTTAAGCGTGGCTTCTGCGGCGACCGCCCCGAGCGGTTGCGCCGTGCTCCCGCACGCATACCCGCCGTTGGCGGAGAACGGCGGACCGCGGAAGCGACTTGGTATGGAGATGGTCGTTTCACTGGTCATGGGTAATTGAAGAGCTTTCCGGCGCGGCGCTCAGGCGGGGACGCCTCCGACGGCCGGGTTACCCGAGGCGGAGTAATTGTTGCAGGGGCCGATCTGATTCAGGTTGGAGTCGATGTTGCCAGGCGGGTACTCGCCCGGGAAGTAACGGGCGCCGTCGTCGATGATCCTCCAGCAGCCGTTGCGACTCTCCTCCGGCGGCGTCATCTGGTCTTCCCAGATCTCGATCTGATTGTCCTTGGCACACGTGTAGTCCCCCGCGTTGTAGAAGCAGGCCGGCGACTGGTTGTCCTTGGCGGCGATCGCCGGAATGGCGTGATAGCCCTTGTCGACCGAGGTGGGCCCGAGCCGAGGTCCGGCTACCTGGATCCCAGTGAAGAGCTGGAACAGGTTCGGGTAGTACCCGCAGACGTACACAAGGTCGCGCTCATTCATCGACGTGTCGGCTTCGCGGTAGGACTGGTAGCAGCGCTGCTGCTGACGAGGCGGGTGGTACACCTCTGGGGTTATCAGGATGGCCCGACCGTCGAAGGCGGGACCGTGGCGCGAGCGACGGTTCTGCTCGTTGCCGTCGAGCAGGTCGTCGCCGAGCACGATCCATTCGGGGTAGTAGCCCTGGCTGAACGCGGCCGCGGCGTGGTAGCCCTCCATGCCGCCCGGCCAAAGGATGGTGGTGATCCCGTCCTGGCGGAACTGGGCCATGTTGGTGGCGGCATCGTCCGGATTGGCATTGACATCCTGGACCAAGCAGCACCTCGAGAAGGTGGCAGTCGCCTCGATCTCCCCGCCGCAGGCCTCCACCTGCTCTTCGACGAGTTCCGCTAGCCGGATGCGCTCGGCATGGTTTTCGTCGGTGGTGTGGAGCATCCCGAGCTTCCGAGGTTGACTGGCGAGGTCACCCCCTGCCAAAACGGCCGGCTTGTTGACGACCTTGGCGCACACATAGCTCGAGAACGCCTTGGCCTGGTACTCGATAGGCGGGTCGTAGCCCCAGATCAGCTTGGGAAACTTACGGAAAAAGCTGTCGCTCTTGCCGGTAAGGGTGCCGAAGTTCAACACGCCACGTCGCGCCATGGCCTCGACGTAGTCGACCTCGTTCCCTCCGTGGGACACATCGGTCAGCACGGCAAAGGGCTTGACCCGCGCGTAGTTGTCAGCCGCGTCAGCGCGGCGGGCCTCCGGCGAGCCGCTGCCGGTGTCGAAGTACACGAAGAAGTGCACGAAGCGGCCGTAGGTCTGGAACCGGTCGTTGAAGTAGCGCTGCCAGGCCCGCATGCCCTTCACCACGAGGAACTCGTCGTCCTCCGGCGGTTGCGCCAGATCGAAGTACTCGCCCCTCGGGCTGACCGACGCATCCGATGAACTCGTGTAGCGCACGCCACCCGACTCGTAGACGAGGATCCGCACTTCCTCCCGTGTCACTCCTTGGTAGGTCGCTCCGAAGTTGTCGCCGTCGAAGTACGCCACACAAGGCGGCGCCAACGGATCCTCGGTCTGGCGAGGCGGGTTGCCCACGCAGCGCTTGGTGGACGGGTTCGTGCCCTTGCCGCCCGGCAACGGCGGCAGGCCTCCGGCACCCTCGCCCGAACCGCCTTCGGCGTCTTCGGCCACGCCCGGAGTCGAGCCGAGGCCGAGCGAGCTGAGATTGCCGGCCGGCGGCGGGTCGTCGTCGGAGTCTTCCGGCGGCACCGGTGCGTACTCCAGAGTCTGCGTGGGGTTGGTCTGCGGAAGGTTCAGCGCCGAGGGCAGCACCGCGATCGCCAGCACCAGCGCGATGAAAGCGGTCGCCAGCGGCGGATACTTGCGCGCCCAATCCGAGTCGCCGGGCTTCTTCCCTACCGATGCGGTGTCGTTAGCCAGCCCCTTGGGGACCTGAGCTTCGCCCATTCGCAGGAGGCTAGCTACGCGCGCATCCGAATCTCGGTCAGGACGTGCTTGCTACGGAGTGGCAAGCTCCTGAACGATCGCGGCTCCGAGCT
>JAHWKP010000053.1 GCA_019347775.1 Actinomycetota bacterium
TGTCCACTATGCGGATTTCCGACAATCCCTGGGGAACAAGGCTGGTCTTGGTGCGGATGAGCGCCGGGTCACTGGCCGCTTCCGACTTACCGAGGAAAGAGATCTCGATCGGGCGGTCGGCCTGCACCTCGGCGTTGACCAGTTCCTCGACCCGCGCGCCGAAGCCCTCGGGCGTCGGATGCAGTTCGAAGTCCATACGTGCGGCGAGGGGCTCCATGTTGCCGCCTGTCACCGGGACCCCCCACTCCTTGAAGATGACACCACACAAGACGTGCAGGGCAGTGTGGGTTCGCATGAGCGCGTGCCGCCGGTTCCAGTCGATCTCACCCTCCACTGCGTCGCCCTCGTTGGGCATCGGCCCGTCCAGGACGTGCCATACGTCGTCACCCTCCTTGCGGACGGAGGTGACCAGCGCACTCCTCGGGGCCGGAGCGCCCTCCGGCTGGAAGACGAGCACGCCGGTGTCGTGCGGCTGCCCGCCTCCGGTGGGATAGAACGCGGTCCGGTCCAGAACGACGGCGCCATCATGGACCTTGGCCACAGTCGCGCGGAAGGTGCGCATATACGCGTCCCGCTGGTGGAGTTGCTCCGTCATGAGGCGAGCATTCTGCACTGCGGCGGAGGCTGTCGATGCGGCTACGCCAGCAGGACACGCCTCATGAGCGCCGAGCAAGGGAGCGCGGACGCTGTGTGCGCACTTAGGCTCACCGACGGAGGGCACTCAACAGGAGCGTCCACGGCATCTCAGGAGGAGTTCCCGCATGCGTAGGACGACCCGAGCCTTCCGGCTCGTCGCTGGCTTCTCCGCAGCTGCCCTCGTATTGGGCGCCTGCGGCGGAGACGACGACGCCGGAGGTGAACTTCAGAGCGATGCCCAGACTCTGAAGATAGGCGTCATCGCTCCGCTCAGCGGTGACCTTTCCGCTTTGGGCGTCGGCGTCCGCAACGGGGCCGAACTGGCCATCCAAGAGGCAAATGAAGAGAACCGCATCCCGGGATACGAGCTCGAGCTGGCCGCAGAAGACGACACCGCCAAGCCCGAGGTCGGCACCCAGGTCGCCACCAAGCTGGCCTCCGACGACGAAGTCGTGGCTGTGATCGGGACGCTGAACTCGAGCATCGCCGAGTCGGTGCAGCCCGTTCTGGCCGACGCCGGCATCGCCATGGTTTCCCCGGCAAACACCGGGGTGAAGCTCACCCATGGCGCAGATCCGGAGAACCCTAAGCGTCCGTACCCGAACTACTTCCGGGTCTCTCCGACCGACGCCGTCCAGGGCCCGTTTGCTGCTGACTTCGCCTCCAGCGACCTGAAGGCAACCGAAGTGGCGATCGTCCACGACAACAAGACGTACGGCAAGGGGCTCAGCGAGGAGTTCGCCGAGCGGTTCGAAACCAACGGTGGGGACGTCGTTCTAACCGAGACGATCAATCCCGATGAAAACGACTTCAGCGCAGTCGTCTCCCGGATTCGCGGGGCCAGGCCCGACCTCGTCTACTACGGCGGGGAGTTCCCCGAAGCGTCGCTCTTGTCGAGTCAGCTCGACGCAGCGGGCGTCGAGGCGCCTCTGATGGGGGGTGACGGCATCTACCACGACACGTACATCGAGGTCGGTGGTACGGGCGTAGTCGGAGACTTTGCGACCTCAGTCGGGGCTCCGCTCACGGGACTCGAATCCGCAGCCGACTTCCTCTCCGCCTACGAGGGAGCCGGCTTCGACGACCCGCCCTCAACCTACGGCGGGTACGCATATGACGCAGCCAACGTGATTATCGCCGGACTCGAAGACGTCATCGGTGAAGGCGAGGGCGATGTCCCCATTGACACAATCCGCACCGACCTGATCGGGGCACTCCAGAACGTCGAGATCGACGGGGTGACCGGTCCGGTGGCCTTCGATGAGTTCGGGGACACCACCACCAAGGTGCTGACGGTCTACACGGTCAAGCCCGCAGAGGAATGCGGCCAGCCCTCTCCCTGCTGGGAACCCGAGAAGACCGACGAATTCGGATAGAGCGAAAGAAGGCATATCTCGGCGAAGACTGACCTATAGCCTTGGCCTATGCGCCGGTGGTTGGTGGCGGGCGCCCTTCTCTCCGCCGTTCTCTTTCAGGTCGTGCCCGTGGCGGCCATCCCGGCTCCCTTCACTGTCGTCACCGTGAAGGGAAAGGGCTTCGGACACGGCGTGGGGATGGCCCAGGACGGCATCTACTCGATGGGCCGGGCCGGCAAGTCCACCAGCGACATGCTGGCTGCCTTCTACCCCGGCACCACTCTCGGAAAGGCCGGTGGCCAAGTGCGCGTGGTGGTCAGCGCCGGAACCGGACACGAGTCGGTCCTCACTTTCCCGAACGGCGGTCGGATCGACGCAGAGGGAGAGAGTCAGGGGTTCCCGGTGCACGTCTCATCGGGTGAGCAGATCCGAGTCGCGTTCGAGAACGGTCGCTACGTCGTCGGGCCGACACCGTCAGGCGAAGGTGGCGGTGGTGACGGGGCCGGCCCCACTACGACGACGGAACCACCGGACGAAACGACGACCTCGACGACCGGCTCGACGACGACCACTCAACCCGGGATCACGGTGCCGACCTCGCCGCCGGCCGGCGGCCCCGGGCCTCCGGCGTACGCGGCCCAGTCTTCGCAACCGTCGTCTGCAGGACCGCTGCGGGCGACGCCGTCGGGTGGCGGCACCATCGGCTTGCCGTCGGGCCGGCGATACCGGGGCCAGATCGAGGTGAGGGCGGCGGATGGCGCTGCCCTGCGTCTGATCAACGCGGTCGACGTAGAGGTCTATCTACGGGGTATGGGCGAAGTCCGAGACGGCTCCTGGCCGACGGCCGCCCTGAGAGCCCAAGCCATCGCGGGCCGGACCTACGCCCTGCGGGCCATGTCGTTCGGGGGAGAAATCTGTGCCGACCAACGATGCCAGGTGTACCTGGGGGCCCAAGCCGAATACGCGGCGATGAACAAGGCGGTCGCGGATACGGCCGGCCAGGTCGTTACCCACCGCGGAAAGCTGGCGTCCACGGTGTATTCGGCCAACGGGGGCGGTCACTCGGCGTCCCGGGAAGAAGGCTTCGGCTCCGCGGGCGATGCCTACCCGTACCTGCGGCCCGCGCCGTACATGACCCGGGATCCCCTTCCCTGGACGGAGCGGATCTCCGCCCAGGACGTCGCTGCCGCACTCGGTTACTCCGGAGAATTGAGTGACGTGCGAATCGCCAAGTCCGGTCCGTCGGGTCGGGCTTTGGTCGTCGAACTGCAGGGAAGCGCGGGGCGGCTGGAGGTGTCCGGACGGGTATTCGACGCCCGGCTCGGCCTGAAGTCGACGCTCTTCACGCTCGAAACCGCTCAGTCGTCGGTGCCGGCGCCGCCGAGAGAGGGCGTCTTCGCCGCTCAGCAGGCGCTACCCGAGGAGGCCGTCGCCTTGCCACCGCGGCCGCCCGATCCCCCGCTGCCTGACTTCGCTACGACCACGACGACGGCGAGACGATGGTCGGCTGCAGCCCCGGGTGGCCCTCCGCCTCGGCCCGAGGAGCCCGGAGTGGTCGCGCCCTTGGCGGCCTTCCTCTCCGCCGCCTCGGTGATCGCCGTCGGCGGCTACTGGCTCAACCGCCCGCGGAGAGCTACTTAGACGGAGGCAGCTGAGGCCTCGTGTCCTGCACGGGGGGCGGCTGAGTGGTGACGCCGACCGGATCTCCCGGATCACCGTTTCCGAAGGCTGGATCGGTGGAGGGGATGCTGGTGGTCGTATTGTCGGTTGCCACTGAGCCATCCCCGTCGGTCCCGTCGCCGGCCATGGTCACCGCCAAGATCCCACCTAGCCCTAGCTGAAGTAGGGCAATCGTCAAGAGAATTCGGGTCCACCGCGCGTCGGGCATCACCTACACCGTACGCGCCGCCGGCCTCCAGGACCGGTCATATCCAGGGAGCGAAGAAGGGGCGCCCTTTTCGGGCGCCCCTCCGGTACGTCGGTACTGCTGATTCGGTACTAGTGGTGGGGCGGACTTAGAAGTCGTCCATCCCGCCGCCGCCGGGCATGGCGGGGGCCTTCTCTTCGGGCTTGTCGACGATGACGGCCTCGGTGGTGAGGAACAGAGCCGCGATCGAAGCTGCATTCTGCAGCGCCGACCGGACCACCTTGGCGGCGTCCGGGACTGACTTCAGCAGGTCCTCGTACTCGCCGGTGGCCACGTTCAGGCCCTGGTTGCCGGTGAGGCCGCGCACCTTCTCGATGACAACTCCACCCTCGAGTCCGGCGTTGACGCAGATCTGCTTCAACGGCTCCTCGAGCGCCTTGTACACGATGCGAGCCCCGGTGGCCTCGTCGCCGTCGAGCTTCTCGATCCGGGTCAGCACGTTGGTCTGGCTGCGCAGGAGGCCAACGCCACCGCCGGGAACGACGCCCTCTTCAACCGAAGCCTTGGCTGTCGAGACGGCGTCTTCGATGCGGTGCTTCTTTTCCTTCTGCTCCACCTCGGTGGCGGCGCCGACCTTGATGACGGCAACTCCTCCGGACAGCTTGGCCAGGCGCTCCTGGAGCTTCTCCCGGTCGTAGTCGGAGTCGGTGTTCTCGATCTCCATCTTGATCTGGGCGATGCGGCCCTTCACGTCGGACTCAGAGCCCTTGCCCTCGATGACGGTGGTCTCGTCCTTGGTGATCTGCACCTTGCGGGCCTGGCCGAGCATGTCGAGGCCGACGTTCTCGAGCTTGAGACCGACTTCCTCGGTGATGACCTGGCCGCCGGTGAGAATGGCCATGTCCTGGAGCATGGCCTTGCGGCGCTCGCCGAAGCCCGGAGCCTTGATGGCGGCGGCGCGGAGGCGGCCCTGCAGACGGTTGACCACGAGGGTCGCTAGGGCTTCGCCCTCGACGTCCTCGGCGATCAGCACGATCGGCTTGCCCACCTCGGTGATCTTGTTTAGGACGGGCAGAAGGTCACGCACGGCGGAGACCTTGGACCCGACGAGCAGGATGTACGGGTCCTCGAGGACCGTCTCCATACGCTCGGGGTCGGTCACGAAGTAGGGCGAGATGTAGCCCTTGTCGAAACGCATGCCCTCGACGAGCTCGATCTCGAGGCCGAAGGTCTGCGAGTCCTCGACGGTGATGACGCCGTCCTTGCCGACCTTGTCCATGGCCTCGGCGATGAGGTCGCCGATCTCGTCGTCGTTGTTCGCCGAGATGGCCGCCACACGGGCGATCTGGTCGCGGGAGTCGACGTCCTTGGCCAGGCCGGTCAGGCCCTCGACTGCGGCCTCCACGCCTGCTTCGATGCCCCGCTTGAGGGACATGGGGTTGGCACCGGCGGCCACGTTGCGCAGGCCCTCGCGGACCATGGCCCAGGCCAGCACGGTGGCGGTGGTGGTGCCGTCGCCGGCGACATCGTCGGTCTTCTTGGCGACTTCCTTGACGAGCTCCGCGCCCAGACGCTCGTAGGGGTCCTCGAGCTCGATCTCCTTGGCGACGGAAACGCCGTCCTTGGTGATCGTGGGGGCGCCCCACTTCTTTTCCAGCACGACGTTGCGGCCCTTGGGGCCGAGGGTTACTCGTACAGCGTCGGCCAGCTGGTTCATGCCGGACTCAAGCGCTCTACGGGCTTCGTCCTGGTACGAGATCAGCTTCGGCATATATGCCTTCTCCTTGTCATTTCTCCGGGGCGGTTGCCCCGGGCGTATTCCCCGGGGTTCTTCCCCGTATCGGTCCTGGCCGGCCGTGGCAAACGACGGGTCCGGCTGCTAGCACTCTCGGTGTTCGAGTGCCAACTCTAGCAGGGCTGGAACTCCGGAGTTCGGGCCTCAGCCGCCCGCTACCGCAGGCACGACCGACAGTGTTTGGCCGTCTTTGATCGGCGTTGCCAGTCCGTCCTCGAAGCGGATGTCGTCGTCGTCGACGAACAGGTTCACGTAGCGCCGGACGTGCCCGTGGTCGTCGAGCAGCCGCTCGGCGAAACCGGGATGCGAGGTCTCCAGAGCCTGGATCACCTCGCCCACCGTGCCCGCTGAGACCTCGACCCGGTTGGCACCGCCGGTGAGGGTCCGCAGCTGGGTCGGGATTCGCACGGTGACAGCCATCAGTTGGCGCCTTCGGTGAGCAGGGCGAGCACCGCATCGAGAGACGGCTTGACCGGGTCCGTGCGAGGCAGCGCAGGCGCCACCGTCTCCACCGTCTTGAGCCCATTGCCGGAGATGATCGCCACGACCCGCTCGTCCCGGCGGACGATGCCCTGCGCCGCCAGCTTCGCCAGCACGCCGATCGTCACCCCTCCAGCCGTCTCGGCGAAGATCCCCTCCGTGCGGGCCAGGAGCCGGATCCCCTCGAGGATCCCGGCGTCACTGACGTCGTCGACCGCACCTCCGGTCGACCGCACAGACGACAGCACCCGGTCGCCGTCGGTCGGATTGCCGATGGCCAGCGATTTGGCGATCGTGTCAGGCCGGCGGACCGGCGTGAAGCTGTCGACGCCTGATTCGAAGGCCGCCGCGACGGGATTGCAACCCGCGGCCTGGGCGCCGCTCAATCGCGGAATCGATCCCTCCTCCAACAGCCCTACCGACCCGAGTTCCTTGAAACCCTTGTGAATCTTGGTCAGTTGGCTGCCGGACGCGACCGGGACGACCACGTGATCGGGAACCGACCAGTCGAGCTGCTCGGCGATCTCGAACGCGAGCGTCTTCGACCCTTCGGAGTAATAAGTCCGCAGGTTGTTGTTGACGAAGGCCCAGTCGTCAAGCTCCTCGATGAGCTCAGAGCACAGTCGGGCCGCGTCGTCGTACGTGCCGTCCAGGCGCACGACGGTGGCTCCGTACACACCTGTGGCCGCAATCTTGACGGGCTCGAGATCCTCGGGAATGAACACGACCGCCCGCATCCCGGCCCGGGCGGCGTGGGCTGCGACCGCATTGGCGAGGTTGCCCGTCGAGGAACAGGCTGCCACCTTGAAGCCGAGTTCGCGGGCCTTGGTCAGAGCCACGCTCACCACCCGGTCCTTGAAGGAGCCCGTCGGGTTCATGGTGTCGTTCTTGAGCCAGAGCTCCCCCAGGCCGAGCTCGCTCGCCAGGCGGTCGGCCCGGATGAGGGGTGTGAACCCCGCACCGAGGTCGACCCGACCCCGAGGATCGGCCGGTAGAAGAGCCGAGTAGCGCCACAGCGACGCCGGCCCAGCCGCGACCGACTCGGGCGAGATCGCCCGGGCAGCCGCCTCGAGGTCATATGCGACCTCTAAGGGGGCGAAGCATCGATCGCAGACGTGCAGTGCCTCGGCGGCGTACGCGGCAGCGCAATCGGTACAACGGAGTCCTTCGACAAACATCAGCAGCTCCTCATTGTCGCTGGCTGGGGCCCAGTGCCCTTCGCCATGCTCGGGCGGTGGCACCTGGCGCCTTTTGATGTGGCGCTGGTTGCCGCGGCTTCAACGGACCCGGTCCCTCAGCCGCTCTGAATAAGGACTGACGATCATGCCAGATCTCAAACGGGGACGCTCTGGGTAGTCGGAGTGACAGTCTTTTGACATGTCGGACATCCCAGGTCGGGTCAGCGTCTGCCTCCCCGCCCGGGACGAGGCGCGAACCGTCGGGGCGATTGTGCGCACCATCCGGCGTGAGCTGATCGATTCCGCCGCGGTGGGCGAGGTCGTCGTAGTCGACGACGGATCCACCGACGCCACGGCAACCGAGGCATCGGCTGCGGGAGCGCGCGTGGTAGCCGCTGATGGTTCGACTCCCGGGTCCTCCGTCGGAAAGGGAGCCGCCCTGCGAACCGGGTTGGCGGCGGCGCACGGCGACGTGGTCGTGTTCTGCGACGCCGACATCACCAACTTCAGCGCGAGGTTTGTAACGGGCCTGCTGGCGCCGTTGAGCGACCCCTCAATCCAGTTCGTGAAGGGCTACTACGACCGTCCCCTCCAGGGACGCAACGAGGGTGGCGGCCGGGTGACCGAGTTGGTGGCCCGGCCGGTGGTCTCGCTGCTCTTCCCGCACCTCCGGCACATCCGCCAGCCGCTGGCCGGCGAGTTTGCCGGCCGGCGCGAGGCGCTCGAAGCGGTGGAGATCGAGCCCGGCTACGCGGTGGACCTGGCCCTTCTCATCGACCTTGCGGCCCGATTCGGAGTCGACTCGATCGCCCAGGCAGATCTGGGGGTGCGCTTTCACCGCAACCGCACGCTCGCAGAGCTCAGCGAACAGTCAGTCGCCATCCTCGCGATGGCCTTCGACCGCGTCGGGTTCGACGTCGGCGACCGGGCGGGGTTGCTGAGCGGTGTCAGCGCCGGAGGCCGCGGCGGCTGAATCGATGGGTCCAGCCACCACTGGAGGCCGTTCGCCCAGGACATCCTCGACAATCCCGGTTCTCGATCCCGACTCGTCTACGGCGTGATGCACGGCCTGGGTGACAAGGGGCTCACCGAGCACATGCGTTCGCCAGATATGGCCGATAAGGATTTTGAGGGACGCGGCCACCGGAACTGCCAGTAGCAGGCCAAAGAACCCGCCAAGGGTCCCTCCGGCGAGAAGAGCCAGGATCACCGCGGCGGGGTGCAGGCTCACGGCCCGCTGCATCACCTGAGGGGTGATGAAGTGATTGTCGATCTGTTGGGCCACGACCATCACGATCACCACACCGATCGCCTGCATGACGTCTCCGGTCGTCAAGGCGATGACTACACCCGGTATGCCTCCGACCCATGGCCCTATGAGGGGAATCATGTTGAACAATCCCGCGATCATCCCGACGAGGAACCAGAAGCGGAGCCCGATGAGGGCCAGGCCGATCGACACCATGACACCGACGAGGACCGCCACTGCCAATTGACCTCGGAAGAACCCGCCGATCGCCCGGTTCAATCGCCGCATGACCAGCTCGATCTCAGCTCGATAGTGCGGCGGGACCAGCGACCTTGACACCTTGCTCAAGTGAGGAAGGTCGACGAGCAGGTAGAACGCGATTATCGGCGCCAGAACGATGACCAGCAGGAAGTGAAACAACAGCATGCCGATTCGCCTCGCCTGGGCTAGCTGGTCGGCCAGAGTCGACTCTCCGCCGTCTAGAGCGTCTCGCAGCTCGGAGCGGTCGAACTCGAAGAAAGTGCCTTGCGAATTCTCCGCCACGTCCTCGATCCATCGTTCGGCGCGGCGTTCTATCGCCGGCCATTCCTTCGCCAAACCGTCGGCCTGCTCCGCCGCGAGGGGGAAGATCGAGACTGCCGCCAAGGCGATCACGCCCACTACCGCGAGATATGCGATGCCGGTGGAGAGGGCACGCGGCAAGCCCCGCGCCGTCAGCCGGGTCACGACCGGGTTGAGAAGGAAGACGATTGCCCCGGCGAGTATCAGCGGGGCGAAGATGGCTCGAAGCACAAACCCGACGAGGCCGAGAAGGGCGACGACCGCGGCGAGCCCGACAATCGCCCAAGCGACCGATCCAGCGCGGCTGATTCGCTCGGCGATGGTCGTGGGACCGACGGCAGAAGGCTCACTCGCCGCTATCGGCTGATCCGCCTCGCTCGTCGCTGCACCTGGTGGGGTTTCAGCAGGATCCGTCAACGGCGGAGCTCCGCCTCGATCGTCGCTTCGATGCAAGCCAGCGTATTGGACCAGGCCTCGGAAATACCGAACCGCTCCACCAGGCTGACCACCGTGGCGCCGTAGCCGGAAGCGGTTTGGGCAGCTTCGGGCTCGGCCTCGCCCACGACCAGCAGCACCGGCACCGACAGCTCGATCACCACGGCCGCGATCGCTACCAGGCGACCGAGTACAGGATCTCCGGCGACTCCGAGACTGCTCAATCCCCACGAGCCCACCAGCTGGTCGTGGTAGAAGACGGCGCAGCTGACCTCAGGGTCGAAGAATCCGGAGTTGAGCTTGGCAAAGGCCG
>JAHWKP010000054.1 GCA_019347775.1 Actinomycetota bacterium
GGCCGGTTCTCCCCGATCCACTCGGTGATGGTGCGGGTATCAGCGGGCCGGGCTCCCTCGCCTTCGATCAACGTCACGATCTCATGCTCGTCGGTCACCAGCTTGCCGAGTAAGGCGCACACCGCCTCCGCCGCGCTCGATTCGACGGCGGCAATACCGTCCCGGGACATCCCGAGCCAGTCGCCCTCCTGGATGGGGCCGGCCGGCGAGTCTGACGACCGCACTGCCTGGGTCACCTCACCCGGTATAACGCGGTCAGCGGCCTCCGACATCGCTTCGTAGTTCTGCTCGGCGGTTGCCTCCGGGTCATAAGCCAGCAGTGATCCGAACCCTTCCGCCACGCTGGTCGTCGGCACGACCCTCACCGTCTTGTCAGTCAACTCGTGGACAGCCTCGGCGACGGGGACGATGTTCTTGTTGTTGGGAAGGATCACGACTTCATCGGCGGGAGCGGCTTCAACCGCTTCGAGCACCTGGGCAGTGGAAGGGTTCATGGACTGTCCGCCGGCAATCAGCTGGTGCACGCCGAGCGATCGGAAGATCCTACGAATCCCGTCGCCGGTCGCGACAGCGATGGCCGCGGTCGGCACCGCGGGGCCGACGCCTTCCTCGTCCGTCGGCGTGCCCCGAGCCGCCACCGCCTCGCGCACCCACTTCTCCTCGGCCACCTGCTCGAGCAGGTCCGTGACCTGGATTCGGCGAGGCCGGCCGATCTCCAGCGCGGCCTCGATGGACGCGCCGATGTCGTCGGTGTGGATGTGGCAGTTCCACAGTCGCTCGCCGCCGACCACAACAATCGAGTCGCCTACGCCCGCCCACACCTCCTTGAAGGCGGGCACGGCTTCGTCCGGCGCGTCGAGCAGGAACATCACCTCGTAACGGAGATCGCTCACCGAATCATGAGCCGCGTCGACCGAGGAGTGGCCGCCTTCGGGCATCGGCGTCACCGCTCCGGCGGGCATGGAGGACGCCTCCGGCGGCGTCGGCAGCTCCCGGCCGTCTACGACATGGAGCAACGAGTCGATCAAGAGAACGAAACCGGCCCCGCCGGCGTCGACGACGCCCGCTTGCGCCAGCACCGGCAGAAGCTCGGGGGTGCGATCGAGCGATGACTGGGCCGCATCCCGGGCGGCCTGGAGCACGTCGGCGAGAGCGCTACGGCCGCCGTCGGCCGCCTTGGCGGCCGCCTCGGCGGCCTCCCGGACCACAGTGAGGATCGTCCCCTCCACCGGCCGCATGACCGCCCCGTAGGCAGCTTCGGAGGCTTGGGTCAGAGCGCCTGCCCAGTCCGTCGATCCGGCGTCGGCCAGGCTCTTGAACCGTTCGGCGATGCCACGCAATACCTGCGACAGGATGATCCCCGAGTTGCCCCGTGCACCCATCAACGAACCGTGGCCGATGGCCTTGCACGTCGCCTCCATCCCGGACTTGTCAAGCAGCTCCTTGACCACCGAGTCCAGCGTCAGGGCCATATTGGTACCGGTGTCACCATCTGGCACCGGATACACATTCAGGCGATTTATGACGTCGCTATGGCTCTTGAGAAGGTCGCGGTAGGTCGTAAAGACCCGAGCGAGGTCTTCGGGTCCCGTTCGTTCCAGCACGCCGGGTGACGCGGACCCGGCTCCTGTGGCGGTCGGCATCGTGCCGCAGGCTAACGTGTAGCCCCTATGGCAGCGGTATGCGACGTCTGCGGCAAGAAGCCGTCTTTCGGCAACAGCGTGCCGTTTTCCCAGAAGAAGACCCGCCGTCGGTGGAATCCGAACATCCAGCGCATCCGCGCCGTGGTGGCCGGATCGCCGAAGCGGATCAATGCATGCACCTCATGCCTCAAGGCGGGCAAGGTCATCAAGGCCGTACGCGGCCGCACCGACTCCGCCGCCTGATCTCGGCGTGCAAGGGGTCATCAAGGCCTACGACCCGGCCACCGGTGAGGGCTCCCTCGTGCGCGAGTCCGACCGCACCGAGCTGGACCTCGCCCCCGACGCCTTGGCCGGTTCCATCTTCCGGATGCTCCGCCAGGGCCAGCGCGTCATCTTCGATGTCGACAGCGCCGGTAAGGCAACCCGTTTACGTCTGGGCTCGGAGATCGACATGGGAACCCCGCCCCCGCCACCGGGCGAGGAGAGCTAACGCCCCAGCGACGCCCCAGATCCTGGGTTCTACGCTGGAGCCCGGGTTCCAACCCAAGCCTTCGTAACCAGACTGGAGATCGATAGACATGCCGACCGCAACCTTGCCCACCACCAACAAGAAGCTCATTGAGTGGGTGGACGAGGTCGCCGCACTCACGACGCCCGACCGGGTGGAGTGGTGCGACGGATCGGCCGAGGAGTACGACCGCCTCGCCCAGCTGCTGGTCGACGCAGGCACCTTCACCCGGCTGTCGGATGCCAAGCGCCCCAACAGCTATTACGCCCGTTCCGACGCCGGCGATGTCGCCCGGGTCGAGGACCGCACCTACATCTGCTCCCGCGACGAGGCCGACGCCGGCCCAACCAACAACTGGCGCGATCCGCAGGAGATGAAGGACGTCCTCACCGGTCTGTTCCGGGGGTCGATGAAGGGCCGCACGATGTACGTGGTGCCCTTCTCGATGGGCCCCCTGGGTTCGCCGATCGCCCACATCGGTGTCCAGCTCACCGACTCGCCCTACGGGGTGGTGAACATGCGGATCATGACCCGCATGGGCCGTGCCGCCCTCGACGTGCTGGGCGACGACGAATTCGTCCCCTGCCTGCACTCCGTCGGTGCGCCCCTCGAGCCCGGCGAGCAGGACGTCCCGTGGCCGTGCGACGCCGAGAACAAGTACATCGTCCACTTCCCGGAAGAGCGCGCCATCTGGTCCTACGGCTCCGGCTACGGCGGCAATGCCCTCCTGGGCAAGAAGTGCTTCGCCCTGCGCATCGCCTCGGCCATGGCCCGCGACGAGGGCTGGCTGGCCGAGCACATGCTGATCATCAAGGTCACGAATCCCGAAGGCGACGTCCGCTACATGACCGGCGCCTTCCCCTCGGCGTGTGGCAAGACCAATCTCGCCATGCTCGTGCCCACCGAGCCCGGCTGGAAAGTCGAGACCGTGGGCGACGACATCTGCTGGATGAAGTTCGGGCCCGACGGCCACCTTCGGGCGATCAACCCCGAGGCCGGTTTCTTCGGCGTCGCCCCCGGTACGGGGATGGACACGAATCCGAACGCCATGGCGACTCTCACCGAGAACTGCATCTTCACCAATACGGCGCTAACCGACGACGGTGACGTCTGGTGGGAAGGCATGACTCCCGAGGATCAGACCCCGGCACACCTCACCGACTGGCGGGGCCAGGACTGGACCCCTGCCGACGCCTCGGGCGACGGCCGTCCGGCCGCCCACCCCAATGCCCGCTTCACCGCTCCCGCTTCGCAGTGCCCGACTATCGCTCCCGAGTGGGAAGACCCCGCCGGTGTGCCGATCTCGGCCATCCTTGTCGGAGGTCGTCGAGGCTCGGTGGTGCCGCTCGTGCACCAGGCGTACTCGTGGAATCACGGCGTGTTCATGGGCTCGATCATGGCGTCGGAGACCACAGCCGCAGCCGCCGGCGCCGTGGGGAACCTGCGCCGCGACCCGTTCGCCATGCTCCCGTTCTGCGGGTACCACATGGGCGACTACCTGGGCCACTGGATCGACATCGGGGCCAAGGGCGACGCCGACAAGCTGCCGTCGATCTTCTATGTCAACTGGTTCCGCAAGGGTGCCGACGGCAAGTTCATCTGGCCGGGCTTCGGCGACAACAGCCGGGTCATCCGCTGGATCTTCGAGCGGGTCTCCGGTGACGGCGAAGCCGTGGAGTCCCCGATCGGTTGGCTGCCCGCTCCAGGAGCGATCGACACCGAGGGCCTTGACCTCTCCGCCGAGAAGCTCGAGGAGGTCGTGGCCGTCGATCCCGAGGAGTGGCGGGCCGAGGTTGCCGATATCGAGGAGCACTTCGCCACCTTCGGAGACCGGCTTCCAGACGCCTTGAGCGACGAGCTCAAGGCGCTCGAGAAGCGCCTGAGCGAGTAGCGGGCGACTAGGGTCGCCGCCACATGGCCAACGTCAGCGCGTATCTGTTGATCCAGACCGAGGTGGGCATGGCGGCCAAGGTCGCCCAGGAAGCGGGCGCCATCCCCGGCGTCATCTCCGCCGAGGACGTCACCGGTCCCTACGACGTGATCGCCAGAGCCGAGGCGGCCGATGTCGACTCGCTCGGCAAGATGGTCGTCAGCCGGGTGCAGCTCATCGACGGCATCACCCGCACCACCACCTGCTTCGTGGTCCACCTTTAGTTACGCTCGCGCTTGACAGGCGGGCGTGGGTGGGGCCCCACGCTCCGCAGCGGCCGGGTTGGGGCGCCCGGCCGCCAGAGAAATAGTCAGACGACGAGCATCGCTCGGATGCCCAGGCCCATCAGGAAGAGGCCGCCCAGGCCGTAGAGCAGGTAGATGCGGTGGGCCAGTGAGTGGCGGTAGGAGTACATGATCGTGCCGGCGATGATCGCCACGAAGCCGTAGAACATGTGGAAGCGCTCCACCTGCAACCCCTGACCACTCACCAACACCACTCCCAGGATCACCTGCACCAAGATCGCGATCTCGGCGATGGCCGTGAACCACCACAGCGCCCGGGTTCTCAGCCCCGGAATGCGCAGGGCGAAAAGAGCCCACACGCCGGCCATCCCGTTGCCGATGATCACGACCCACGCCCACGTCGCGTGCAGGTCGACGAGGAACCGTGTCACCACGGCCCCCCCAGCTCGAGGGTCAGCGATATGCGCGGGCTTGCAGCTCGAAGAGCTCCGCGTACAGGCCGCCCCGCGCCATGAGCTCGGAGTGACTGCCGACCTCGGCCAGACCACCCTCCTGCACCACCATGATCACGTCGGCCATACGGACCGTTGAGAAGCGGTGCGACACGAGAACTGTGATCGCTCCGGTTGCCGCCGCCGTAGCCGCGGCCATCCCGGCGTACCGCTCGAACAGGGCGTGCTCGGTATGGGCGTCGAGTGCAGAGGTCGGCTCGTCGAGCACAAGAAGCAGCGGTGATAGCCGCATCATGGCCCGACCGAGAGCGAGCTTCTGCCACTGCCCGCCGGAGAGCTCGGCGCCATTCTCGAAGGATTTGCCGATTGGCGTCTCGAGGCCCTGCGGCAGTTTGACCGGTACGTCGGAACCGCCGGCCCGGTCAAGTGCCGAAGCCACCGCCTCACTGTCATCCATGGCGCTCAGCTCTCCCACGCCCACGACTTCGCGCGCCAGCATCTCGAGCTTGGCGAAGTCCTGGAATCCTGCGGAAATGCGCTGGCGCCACTCGGCCATGTCGAAGTTCCGGATGTCCGTTCCGTCCGCGGTGATACAGCCTTCCGTGGGTTCGTAGAAGCGGCACAGCAGCTTCATCAAGGTCGATTTACCGGCGCCGTTCTCGCCGACCACCGCGATCGTGGACCCAGCCGGGAGAAGAATGTCAACCCCCTCGAGCACGACCTTCTCCGTCCCCGGGTACTTGAAACTGACGTCCTCGAGGCGGATCCCCTGCGAGAGCCGGTCCGGCACCGGAGTTGGCTCCGCCGGCTTGGTCTGTTCGGCCTGTTCGGCTGCGTAGTCGACGAGCCAGAGGTATCGGTTGGCCATCTTCGACGCCCGGAAGGCGCCGAGGAGCACGCCGGTGAACTGGAGCACAAGCTGATTCACGCGAGCGGCAAGGCTCAGGGCGAGGACTACGTCGCCGACGCTGGTCGTCGCCGGTTCGGAGATTGCCTGACGCACCACCAGCAAAATGGCAAAGCCATATCCGATGGCGAAGCTGAGCCAGCCCGCCGAGTTGACGGCGATCATCTTCCACGCCATGCGGTCGTGATCGCGCAGCACCGAATCCCACGTCGTACGGTGCCGGTCTACGAGGTGGCGGGGCAACCCGAACACGCGGAGCTCTTTGGCCGGGGCCGAAGTCGTGGACAGTTCGAAGAAGTGCCGGGCCTGACGGACCCGCTCCGCGGCTCGGTCCAGATAGGACTGCCGAATCCTTTCACCCATGGTGCCGGTCAGCATCGAGGGGATGGCGAAGAGCGGAAGGAGGAGGAGCAGAGGATTGACCTGCGCGAGCAAGCCGGCCGTGAGCACTACCTGGAGGCAGATCCCGATCGCGCCCGTGACCACGTGCACTCCGCCCGCGAGCTCGTTGCGGTGGGTCTGGATCACCTCGAGCTTGTCGGCGTATTCAGGTCGCTCGAAGTGCTCGAGCCCGCCGATGCCCGACGTGACCTTGATCAAACGTTCAGTGGTAAGACGGCCGGTCTTCTCGATCAACGGGACCATCTGGTTGAAAGCCAGCATGATCAGGAGCGTGGCGGCGGCACTGAGGGCACCGGTGAATACCGCCGCTCGCGTGACCTCCGAACTGTCGCCGGCGAGGAAACCGTCTACGAGGTACTTCATGAAGAGCGCGGTCAAGGGCGAGGTCGCCGGGCCGATGCTCATTCCGAAAACGACGAACGTGGCTCGCCACGGGTCGGCCTTGAAGGCCAGCCCCAGCTGGACCGCAAGCCCTCGGAAGAACTGGCTAATGCCGTTCATGGTGCAGGTACCACGGAATCGGGTTGGGGCGCGTCCACGAAGCGGGCCGCCTGGAGGCGGAACATGGTGGCGTACCGGCCGCCCGCCGCCATCAACTCGTCGTGGGTGCCGTCCTCGGTGACCTTGCCGCCGTCGAGCACGACGATCCGGTCGGCTCGGCGAACGGTCGAGAACCGATGCGAGATGACAACCGTCGTGACGCCCTTGGTGAGGTCGAGGAAGCGGTCGTAGAGGTCAGCCTCAGCTCGCACGTCGAGATTGGCGGTGGGCTCGTCCAGCACCAGCACGCCCGCCCCGGCCTGCACGGCGAAGAGCGCTCTCGCCAGGGCTACCCGTTGCCACTGCCCGCCCGAGAGATCCGTGCCTTCCTTGGCTTGACGAGACAGCGGCGTGTCCCAGGCGGACTCGAGTCCCTCGATGATCTCGAGTGCGCCGGCGCGGCGCGCTGCCAGGTCTCTGGCTGATCTGTCGCCGGCGTATTCGACTGCCCCCAGCACGACGTTGTCCGAGGCGGAGAGCTCGTATCGCACGAAGTCCTGGAAGATTGCGGCCACCCGACGCTGCCACTCATCGGGCCTCAGCTCGGCGATGTCCTTGCCGTCCACGGTGATCCGCCCGGACGTGGGGTCGTAGAGGCGGGCCAGGAGCTTGACCAGAGTGGTCTTGCCTGCACCGTTGTCACCGACGACCGCGAGAGACCGACCCGCTTGGATCCGAAGGTCCAGCCCATCGAAGACGGTCGCCCCGCTGGGATAGGCGAACGACACGTCCTCGAAGCAGATCTCATCGCGGGGCAGGCCCTCGGCGGGCGTCTCACCGGTGAACCGGGAGTGTGCAGCCGCTCCGAGGTCCCGCTCGAGTTCGAAGACCTGCTGGGCCGAGGCCAGGCCCCAGCCCATTTCAAGATGCTGGCCACTCAGAGAGGCGATCGCACCCACGCCGCCGACTGCGCCGAGATAGACCATCAATTGGCCCAGCGTGAGTTCTCCGCTGAGGGCGGCCCGCCCGACGATCACGAATCCGAATGTGATGAGAAAGCCGAGACCGATGCAGACCAGAGGAAGCTTCCAACGGCCCTTCTTGCGCTCCGCCATCAACGGAGCGATGACCTTGACCCAGTCGGTGACGTAGCGGGTGCCGAGCCAGGCAGACAAGCCGAAGATCCTCGTCTCCTTGGCGGCCGGCGATGTCAGCCCCAGCTCGGCGATGTAATTGGCCCGGCGGAGGATGTCGGACTCGTTCATCATCGAGGCGATCTGCTTCTTGAATGTCTCATAGATCGTCAGGTACAGACCGGTCCAGGCCGCAAGCAGAACCACGGCCAGCCACCAGCGGAAAGTGGCGAGAAGAATGGCCGAGCCGACGGCGGAAAGCCGGGGGCTCCACACCGCCATGATCCCCATTACGGCGTGACGAGGGGTGTACTGGCCGGTGCCCACCGCCTGGGCGGAGGCCACTTGCGAAAGCACCGCAGGATCCTCGAGGTGGGCGACACCGGGCGGTGAAAGGACCACGCGCATCACCCGTCGCTTGAGGTGGCCGGTGAGGCGTTCGCCGAGGCCGTAGGCCAACGTGGACCCGACTGCGCCGACACCCTGTTGGAGCACGAAAATCCCGACCGTCACCCCGAGCACGAGCACCAGGCGCTGCCCGGCCGGCGAGCCGAACCCGCCCTCCACCGCTCCGGGAACCGACCCGACCAGGGCCCCGCTGGCGAGGGTAAAGGCCACCGGCAGGACGCCGGTCAGCAGCAGGATCAAACAGCAGATCGCGAAGAGCAAGGGGTGGCGGGTGGCCATCACCCTCAGCACGGGCAGCAGGACGCCGCGTGCCCTCCTAACTGGATCCACCGGTAAACGTTTAGCTGGGATCTTACGAAATGTCAATCTCAATTGCTAGATTGACACGTAGGAGCGCGCTTACTCAGCTGGGGAAGCTGCGGCCATCCGGGCTTCAGCCTCTGCCTGGGCCTCGGCGGCAACGTCTACCAGATCGGTTATCTCGTCCTCGCTGAACCCCGCCATCTTCCGGAATGTCCGAGCCAGGTGGACCGGGTTCTCTTCGCTCTCGCCCCGGAACCCGCCAAAGCTGAACAGCTTGTCGACCGCCCGCTGAAACTCCAAGGCGTTCTTCTGGCGCTCGGGATCCTTGGCTGTGAGCCGGCGGAGCCAATCGGAGCCCATCTTCACGTGGGTGACCTCGTCAGCGAGCATCCAGTCCTCACAGAAGTAAAGAACGGGATCGGTGACCGCGTCGCCGTAGTCGCGCATGGCGTTGAAAACATCGATGGCCAGCCCCTCCAGGGCCCGGTTCACGCCGGTCAGCCGCAGCACAGGATCGGCATTGCAGGCCGCCTCGAAGAGCATGGTCTGCTCCGCGTACTCGCCGATGCGAGTTCCCATGTGCTGGGTCAGTTGGCAGCTGATCTCCACGTGGCGGGCCTCGTCCCAGCACTGCCGGGCCATGTCGAGCTTCATCTCGAAGGGGACCTCGTCCGGGCCCGTGCCGGTGTCGAAGTCGTAACAGGTGCGCCCGGCGCCCTCCAGTGCCTGGATCTCCCCTACGAAGATCCCGTGCATCAGCTGACGGGAGGCGTCGGGTGACTCGAGCGAGTTGGGCGCGAAGGAATTGCGCCTGTCGTTCGCCCGGCGGGCGTCGAACACCAGCTCCTCGATCCGAATGCGCTCGAACCGCTCGTCCCTAGCCAGATCGTCGACCGTGAGCATGCGCTTCATGTCCTAAAGGTACCCCCCGATCGACTGGCGCAAGGATGCAATCGTCCCGGAGGCACACCGCGAATAGCGTCGGGCCCATGCCCGATCTCATTTCCGAGCGCGAGGAGCACGTCGCGACGATCACACTTAACCGGCCCGACCGAATGAACGCGATATCCGGCGACATGCTGATCGACCTCTCCGCCGCATTACTCGACGCCGACCGGGATCCAGCGGTGAGGGTGATCGTGCTCACTGGCAAGGGGCGGGCCTTCTGCGCCGGGTTGGATCTGGTCGATGCCTCCGAAGGGAAGGGTCTTGGGCCCGCCATCGGACGCCGGCCCGGTGAGCTCGACGTGCGCGACGCTCCTCCGGTCGTGCTCCACAAGATGGACACCCCGACGATCGCCTCTCTCAACGGGGGCGCAGCCGGGTACGGATTCGATCTGGCGATGGGCTGCGACCTGCGCGTAGCGGCTGACTCCGCCAAGCTCGCAGCCGTCTTCACCCGGAGGGGGCTCGTGCCCGAAAGTGGCGGAACCTGGA
>JAHWKP010000055.1 GCA_019347775.1 Actinomycetota bacterium
CTCGCGGGGGAACCTCTCGGGATGGGTCGTGGATCCACAGGGGATGAAGCCGGGCAGCCTGATGCCCGCGCAGAGCCTCGACCCGGACGAGCTCGAAGCTCTTCTGGCCTATCTCGAGGGGCTCGAGTGACGGTCCTGGCCGAGCGTACGGCCGACCTGGACAAGGCATGGACATCGCCCCCGGGACTTCTGGGGTTCGCCACCGCCGTCAACCACAAGCAGATCGGCCTGCGTTTCATCGTCACGTCGTTCGTATTCCTGCTGATCGGCGGACTCCAGGCGATGCTCATCCGCACCCAGTTGATGCGGCCCGAGAGTGCCTTCCTCGACGCCGAGGCCTACAACCAGCTTTTCACCATGCACGGCACGACGATGATGTTCCTCTTCGCCGTCCCCATGATCGAGGGTCTGGCGATGTACCTCGTGCCGCTGATGATCGGCACGCGCGATCTGCCGTTCCCCCGACTCAACGCCTTCGGTTACTGGTGCTTTGTCTTCGGGGGCCTGCTCCTGTACTCGAGCTTCCTGACCGGTTCGGTGCCCGACGGCGGCTGGTTCGCTTACACCCCGCTCACCGGGCCTGAGTACTCACCTGGACCCGGACTCGACTTCTGGTTGTTGGGCGTCACCTTGGTGGAGGTGTCCGGCATCGTGGGCGCGCTCGAACTCGTCGTCGTAATCCTCCGCCAGCGCGCGCCGGGCATGTCGCTCATGCGCATGCCGCTCTTCGTCTGGAGCATCCTCGTAACCGGCCTGATGATGCTCGTGGCCTTCCCGGCCGTGATCGCCGCTTCGCTACTGCTCGAACTCGAAAGAAAACTGGGGCTCCCCTTCTACGCCCCCAGCTCGGGTGGCAACCCTTTGCTGTGGCAGCACCTGTTCTGGGTGTTCGGCCATCCGGAGGTCTACATCATGTTGTTGCCGGCCACGGGCATCGTCTCGGCCGTCGTCGCCGTGAACACCCGCCGGGCGATCGTCGCCTACGACCTCGTCGTTGCCTCATTGGTGGCGATCGGCATCATCAGCTTCGGCTTGTGGGTCCACCACATGTTCGCGGTCGGGATCCCTGTGCTGGCACAGATTCTCTTTGCCGTGGCGAGCTCGACCATCGCCATTCCCAGCGGCATTCAGGTCTTCGCCTGGCTGGCAACCATTCGCCGCGGGCGCCCCCGTTGGACCACGCCCATGTTGTACGTGGTGGGCTTCATAGTGACCTTCGTGGCCGGCGGTATTACCGGCGTCATGGTCGCCGCCGCCCCCTTCGACTGGCAGGTGCACGACACGTTCTTCATCGTCGCCCATTTCCACTACGTGCTCATCGGGGGCGTGCTCTTCCCGATCTTTGCCGGCCTGCACCACTGGTTTCCGAAGATGACGGGCCGAGTGCCGAGTGAGGCGCTGGGCCGGCTGAGCTTCGCCCTCGTCTTCACCGGCTTCCACATCGCCTTCTTCCCCCAGCACATCCTCGGGCTGCTTGGGATGCCGCGGCGGGTCTACACCTACGACGCCGAGGCGGGCTGGTCGGGCTACAACGGAGTTTCCACCGCCGGCTCTTACCTCCTCGGACTGGGCGTGCTCGTGTTCGGGTGGAACCTGCTGCACCACTGGCGGCGAGGTCAGGCCGCTAGTCCTGATCCGTGGAGTGGTGACACCCTCGAGTGGGCCACCTCCTCACCGCCCGCCTCTTACAACTTCCCTGACATCCCGACCGTCTCCGGCCGCGAACCGCTGTGGGACCCGCCGGCCCGAAGTGATTCCGAGCCGGCCAACGAAGTGCCGGCGCTGACCTGGGCCCGCGACGGCCAGCGGGAGCAGCTGCACACGACAATGGCGGCGGCCGAAGTCGACCGCGTCTTCACGGTCCCTGGGCCGCTCTGGTGGCCGCTTGCCACCGCCGGCGCGTTGACGCT
The DNA here is from genome assembly GCA_019347775.1 of Actinomycetota bacterium. Classification (GTDB taxonomy): domain Bacteria; phylum Actinomycetota; class Acidimicrobiia; order Acidimicrobiales; family JAHWKP01; genus JAHWKP01. Next base: position 1,911 of record JAHWKP010000055.1, read on the forward strand.
CGCACTCGTCGGGACGCTGACGGACCAGAACCTGATCGCCGGCGTGGGGGCTGTGCTCACGGTGGTGGCGGGCCTTCGCTGGACTTCTCCTCCGGGGGGATGGCGGGTGCCGAGAGACCAGCTCACGCCAGCCAACCCCGCCATCTCACGTCCAGCGGGGTGGCACGGGTTGCTCTTCGGCTTGATCGCATGTGCGGGGACAGCCGCCGCGTTCGTGTACGCGTACTTCTATCTTCGCCTCACGGCCGGCGCCTGGCCACCGGCCGGCGTCGATGCCCCCGCCTATGGCCTGCTCGCCGCCACCACTGTCGCCACGGTCGCGACGACCGGTGCGATTGCCATTGCCGGCTCGCTACGGGCGCGGCCCACCGGCCCACTGACCGTCGGCATGGTTCTAGCCGTGGCTGCGCTCGTGACGGGGGCGTTGGACGCCAGCCGACTTCCCTTTTCCCCGACCGACCATGCCTACGGCGCAGTCGCCATCACCCTCCGCGGATTCAACTTGGTCGGCCTCACGGCCGGGGCAATCGTGCTCGCGGTGGCGCTTCGGGCGGCGATGCGCCGGCCAGGCGACTCCTGGGCGGCATCCGTGCGTAGCGTCACGCTCCTGTTGTGGATCTTCGTCGCCGGCTCGGCGGTCGTCATTTCGGCTGTGCTCGCGCTTACACCATCTGTCGAGCCGGGCGACCGAGGGGGACGCCCGCCCGCCACTCACCACTCGGCAGACGTCCCTGACGTCGACGCCGCGCTGGTGACGCCGCAGCCATTTGTGGGGACGATTAGGTGATGGCCGTGAAGGGGTCTCGCCGGGACGCCGTCGCGGCGGTCGCCGGTCCGCCCGTCGCCTGGATCGCACACCTCCTCGTCAGCTACGCGTGGGTGCCGGCAGCCTGTCAAGGGTCGGCGTTCGTGCTCCATCTCGCGACGGGTGTCTTCGCCGTCATGGCCTCACTGTCGGTAGCCCTCGGCGTGCGCAAAGTCGAGGGGCCTGAATCCTCCGCGGTGATGGTGCTCGGTGCGATCTTCGTGCTCGCCATCGTTCTTCAGGGTGTGGCCAACGTGGTGGTGGACGCATGCGCATGATCGCCACGACGCTGGCCCTGAGTGTGGTGATCGGAGTCGTAGCCGGCTGCTCGTCCGCGCCGTCCGCTCCACCGGCCGTAGTCACCGGCGGCGACAGTGAGCGCGGCCTGGCGGCCATCGAGCGCTACGGCTGCGCGTCGTGCCATTCGATCCCCGGCGTCCAGAGGGCCGAGTCGAGTTTCGTCGGCCCGCCGCTGACGAAATACGCCCGCCGCGGTTACATCGCGGGCGTGTTGGAGAACAACGAAACCAACTTGAGGCTTTGGATCATGGATCCGAAGGGGGTCAATCCCAGTACGGCCATGCCCGATCTCGATGTGAGCGAGATCGAGGCGCGAGATATCACCGCCTACCTCTACTCGCTGCGCTGATCACCCGTCTTAGAAGAACGGGCCTTGCGCGAACCGATCCCTCGGTCAGCGGCCCACCGCCCGAGCCGTTCGGCCTTGGCGTAGGTCTCCTCCATCTCTTCTCGGAGACGCTCCTTGAACTCCTTGTCCTCTTTCTCCTTCTCGTCCTCGTCCTTCGGCTCCCTTTCAGCTTCGTCCTCCGGCTCGTCTCTCGTGGCTCGCAGCGACAGATAGGCGAGGCCTCCAGCCGGGATCGGCAGCCAGAAGTTCACGAGCCGCCACACCAGCACGCCGACGGTGACCACGCCGGAGGCGCCCCCGAATCCGACGAGCAGAGGTATGAGTGTCGCCTCCACCACGCCAAGGCCGCGGGGCGTGATCGGTATGACCGCGAGCACGTTGGCCAGCCCGAAGGCGACCATCAGCGACACCGGATCGGCCCTGTGGCCAAAGGCGGCGAGGAATACCCAGAGCGATGCCGCGGCCAGAAGCCAATAGCCGACCGACCAGCCGACGGCCCGTCCGACGAGGGCCAGGTCGTCCGCAAAGTCGCGCAAGCGCTCGGCCAGCCTGGCCACAACGTCGGGTACCCGGTCCTCGTCGAGCAAGGGAACCGGCCTGACCACCCGCTTGAGGATCGTGCGGGCCCGTTTCTCGTGACGCATGAGCATCAGCACGATTGCGCCGAACGCGCCGAGTAACACGACGCCGAGGCCGGCCGCCAGCGTGTAGCGCGGGTTGAAGCCGTGCCTCGGTATGGAGATGACGAGCGCGAGCCACAACAAGATGTTCAGGACCATGGCGGAACCGAGGCCCCGCGCGCCCACGGCGAACCCGGCGTCGGAGCCGCCCACGCCGCGATTGGTCAGAAGCCGGTATCCGAGGGCGGTACCGGCGGCGGTGCCGCCCGGAACCGTGTGACTCACCGCCGTACTCGCCAGCTCGACCCTCGCCATGGTGCCGAAGCCCGGACGTGTATCGGGCGGCAGCACCGAGCGCGTGAGCGCGGCCTGGCATGCGATCGACGCGACCTGAAGCCCCACGGCGAGCGCAGCCAAGAGTGGATTGACCGAACCGAGGAGCTCCAGTGCCCGGCCGGCCCCGCCCAGCTGGGGCACGACGAGATACCCGAGGACGAGTACCACGGCGAGCCAGAGCAGGCCCCGCCGGACCGGCGAAGGTAACCATGCGAAGGGGTTAGCCACAACGTTCCCCCACGGCCTCGGGCTCGGTCGACGGGCCGGACCACTGCAAACGGGGTACAGCAAGACGCATGCGACGCGTTCTCACCGTCCTGCTCGCGTTCGCGTTCTCGAGCGGATGCCTGGTGGTCGAACGCGAAGTCCAATCTCCAGAACCTCGGGCAGAAGACGGGCGGAGAGAAATCGACGTGCCCGTCGCCGAGCCTGCACCGTTGAGGCGATCATCCGACGGCCTGCTCGTGGGAAGCCTCGGCTGGGCGCTCCTGTCCGCGGACGTGCCCCGAGCCGTCATGGAGATCGACCAACTCGGCGACGCCGAGCTTTCCCGGGAAGCGATCGCTGCGCTGGAGCAAAGCCTGCGCGATCACGGTCGGAAGGAATCGGTCGAGGTAGTGGTCGAAGAGGGACGGGCGACGACCGACGTGTACTCGCTGGAAGACGTGGTGGCGGCGAGCAGCGAGCACCGGGACCGATTCTCCGGGGACGGCGCGGTCGCCCTGCACGTCCTGGTACTTGCCGGCCGCTTCGAGCAGCAAGGGGTCACCGGTGCCGCGTTCCATGCGACCGCGCTCGCGCTGTTCCCGCAGGAGACCCGCAACGTGCTGCCGCCGGGAGCGGAATTGGAGGCCTTCGAGATTGCAGTCGCCATCCACGAACTTGGCCATATCTTCGGGCTCGTCAACCGCACCGGTGTGGGTGAGTTCCATGAGGATCCCGATCACCCTGGCCATACCGCCGACGAGGACTCGGTCATGTACTGGGCTGTGGAGAATCCATCCGTCGGGGAGATCTTCCGTACCGGCCCGCCGACCGAGTTCAACGCTGCCGACCGCCGGGAAATGGACATGATCCGAAAGCAACGGCCCTGATGGACCGCTATTTCCGACGTTCGGGCAGCAGTCGCTTAGCTGAAGGTCGCGTCAAGCTCCTCGAACTCGGTCCGTAGCTCGTCCCAAGCGGTCTCGTCGTCGGCATCACGGATCCTGTCGCAGAACTCGCCTACCCGGTCGGCACCGGGATCGTTGGCTTCGCGAAGCTCCTGCAGGGTGTCCCGGCAGTGGCCCAGGAGCTCCTCGCGGGCCTCGCTGTCGCCGGTGGATGCCGCATCGACCAGTCGCTCGAAGTTCGTGCGCAGGCTGGCCCACGCCACGTTTGCAACGTCGCCGACCTCCTCGGCCGCGTCCTCGGCTGCCTCGCCAATGGTGTCAGTCGTCGTGTCTAGGTCCTCGTCGTCGCCGCACGCCCCCAAAAAGAGAGCCAGAGCGGCGAAGAGGGATCCGATGAGCTTCAGTCCACGAGGCATGTCTTGCCCCTACCCGGCCTCGCGGGCGCAGAAACGAGCCCGGGCGGTGTGCCGGCGGAGTGATTAGCTCTTGGCTTCGGGCGTCCAGCGGTAGCCGGCTCGGCCCACCGTCACGATAAGTACAGGCTGCAGGGCATCGGGTTCGATCTTCTGGCGGAGCCGGCGGATGTGCTCGGTGACCGTTTTGGCGGACTGCCATTCGCGGGACGAGTGCCAGACGTCGCGCAGGAGCTCTTCGCGACTGCAGACCCGGCCCGCAGACCCGGCGAGATGGGCGAGCAGATCGAACTCCCGCGGCGTCAACTCCACGAGCCGTCCGAAGATGTGAACCTGCCTCCTCGCCAGGTCGATGACGATGTCGCCGAAATCGAGGCTCCGGACCGGTTCGGGCCGCGGCCGCGTGGCGGCCCGGCGCACACGCGTGGCCAGCTCCCGCGGCAGAAACGGCTTGATGACATAGTCCTCGGCCCCGAGTTCCAGGCCGATGACCCGGTCGATCTCTTCGCGCCGGCTGCTAAGCACGACGATGGGCACGGAAGGGCCCTCGGAAGCACGGAGCAGCTCCAGGCCCGACCCATCCGGCAGCTCAACGTCGAGGACCATCACGTCGGGCCGTGCGGCCGTCAATGCCGCCCGCGCACTCCGAAGATCTGTCGCGACATCGACAAGGAACCCTTCGCTCTCCAGCGAGCGGCGCACCAGATCTCCGACAGGCGCGCTGTCCTCGACCACCAGGACGCGAAGGCCGGCAGCCTTTTGTGACTCCACGATCACGCCCTCGACTTGGCCGGGAAGACGAGTCGCAACGCCCGAACTGCCTCGTCGAGTTGCACAGCCAGTTCGGTCACGAGACTGGCGACGCTCGATACGTCACCGTTGATGACGGCGAGTTCGATCTCGCGGCACATCCGGCTCACGATATGGGCGCCGAAGTTGGCAGCCGCGCCCGCCATCTCGTGAGCAATCCGGGAGATGTCTTGTGTGTGCCGTTCTTCCGCCGCCTGCTGCAACGCACCCAACGACACCATCACCGACCGCTCGAAAGTCACGATGGCGTCGTCGAAGTCGCCGGCCGGAGATGACGAAGCCAACTCCTCCAGGGCCGCGACCATTGTGCGGTCGAGCGGGTCGGTCGGGCCGTTGCCGTGGGGCCTGGATAGAACGGCTTCGTCCTCAACCGCGCCCGCCGAGGACAGGTCTCCCCGAATCACAGAGCGGAGCCGGTCAAGGTCGAACGGCTTTCGCATGATGCCGGCCGCTCCAGAAGCTCGGAGAGCGGCGGATCGGTCCCCCACGTCGGCGCTGGCGATGATCACCGGAACTTCGGCGGTATGAGGGTCCGATCGCAGGCTCGCCAGCACGTCTTCTCCGGGCAGATCGGGAAGCTGCAGGTCGAGCAGCACGAGGTCCGGACGGTGGCTGCGCGCCATGTCTATGCCGGTAAGACCATCCTCGGCCACCAGCAACGTGACATTGTGCAGCCCGTCGGCCACGAGCTGAGCCAGAGCGACACTGGCTTCACTGTCTTCTATGTACAGCACCGTCCTCGGACCGGCCGCCGGTGCTGGCGGAGTCGCGCCGGTACTCACCGGGGAGATCGGGCCGGCCGCGGAGGCCAGGCCGGCCGGCGAGGTCTGCGGAATGCGAATGGAAAAGATGGATCCGCCACCGGGTGCCGGCTCGTGGCCGACGTCGCCACCATGGGCAATGGTCGCCACCCGGGCGACGTACAGACCGATACCCATGCCCTTGGTGCGGGATCCCAGGCGGGAAAAGCGCCGGAACAGCTCCGGGCGGCGGTGCTCGGGAATCCCGACGCCCCGGTCGCGGACAGTGATGACCACCTCCCCGTTGGCGGACCGGACGGTCACGTCGATCGGAGAGTCACCGGAGGAGAACTTGGCTGCATTGGTAAGGAGGTTGCTCACGGCCTGAGTCAGGCGAGCCCGGTCAGCCAAGGTTGTCGCGTCACCGGCCGACTCGAAGCGAACAGGGTGCGGTGCGAGCTGGGCCTCCATGTCGTTGACGAGCGTCCGGACAACTTCGGCGAGATCGCAACCGGCCAGCTCGAGGGTCATGCCACCCTCCAACACGTCGCGCGCCTCTCGTACCGAACTAAGCCTCGCGTCGAGTTCGCGGGTACTGCGAACGATGACGTCTAGGAACTCGCGGCCTTGATCGGACAACGGGATCTCGGCCAGCATCTGCGCGAATCCGCCGATGGCGATGAGCGGCGACCGCAATTCGTGGATGAGATAGGCGAGCGTTTCGTCTTCGCCCTGGTCGTCGAGAACCAGCGACCCAGCGACTGTGCCCGGTGCCGCAAGGCGCGGTTGATCACGCCACCACGAGGCCAGCGCATCTGCGGGTAGCGGCTTGGCGAACAGGTAGCCAAGGGCTAGTTCGCAGCCAAGCACCCGCAGCTGGACGAGCTGCTCGGACGTCTCCACGCCCTCGGCGACTATCTCGAGACCGAGCGCCCTCCCCAGCCGGATGCTGCCGGTGACAATGGCCGCGTCACCGGCCTCCTCGCACATCGCGGCAACGAACCGGCTGTCGATTTTGAGGATGTCGACTGGTAGCTCTCGGAGCTGAAGGAGAGAGGAATAACCGGTGCTGAAGTCGTCGATGGCGATCTGCACTCCCAGGGCCTTGATAGCCGCGAGCCGTTCGCCGATGGCGCGCGTGTCGCCCATCACCGTTCCCTCGGTGATCTCCAGCACGAGAGCCGAAGGATCAAGGCCAGTCTCGGACGTGATCTCGGCAACGCGTCCCACGACGTCCTTGTCGGACAGCTGCTCAGCCGCGACGTTTACCGACAGCGACATCGCCTCGGCCCCTGGCAGCTCCCGTCGCCATTGGGCGACCTGGCGGGCAGCCACATCGAGAACGTGCCAGCTAAGCGGCAGGATGAGTCCCGACTCCACTGCCAGCGGGATGATGTCGCCCGCCCCCAGTAATCCTCGCTCCGGATGTTCCCAGCGGACCAGGGCCTCGACTCCCACCGGGGCCCCTCCGGCCACTTGGACCTGGGGCTGGTAGTGGACGACGATCTCGCCGTTGCCTATCGCCCGGCGAAGTTCACTTTCCATCTGCAGTCGGGCGAGGACCGCGGCATGCACGGCAGAATCGGAGGTAGCGACCCCTCCTCCACCACCTACCTGCTGCCTCCGGGCGGATGCGGCGGCGGCTGCGAGGAGCGCGGCGGGCTCGTCGTCACCTTGCGAGACACCAACCGCCACGCTCACGGTTATCGGTACGTCGATGCCCTCGACGTCGACCGTGTGCGAGAGGCGCTCGGACAGCAACTCGCCGATGAAGATTGCATCCTCTTCGGCCGCGACACAAGGGAGGACAACGGCGAACTCCGCGTTCCCCAGGTACGCAACCGATGCCGAGGCCGAACGCTGCCGGACGTCGTCACAGTCGATGGCCTGCTCCAACTCATCGGAGATTCCCGAGATGATGGCCGCGGAGACAGCCGGGCGCAGGCTCGAGCGCAACACGTCGAAGCGGTCCACGACGACGACGAGCAGCCCCACCAGGCTGCGCTCCCGCGCTGCGTCGTCCATGGCGCCCTGCAACCGGTCGATGAGGATTCCGTGCCCGGGCAGGCCAGTGAGGGGGTCATATAGCTGGAGCTTGGCTATGTCGTCGATCGTCCCGACGGCGCCCAGCAACTTGCCGTTGCTATCAATGACCGGGGCGGCGCGGCTGATGACCGGGCGGGCCTCGCCGTCGGGGGACTTCAAGAACAGATCGAATCCTTCTCCCCGAGATGCGGGCCTTCGCTCCTCCAAGCACTCCGTCAGCGCCCGGTTCTCGAGCGCGAGCG
>JAHWKP010000056.1 GCA_019347775.1 Actinomycetota bacterium
ACTGGTGCGACGAGAGAATGTCGTGGTACCGCGAGTTGGGCATGCCTGAGGAGTCCCTGCGCCTCCGCCATCACGACCCCGACGAGTTGAGCCATTACTCGGCCGGGACAGCCGACATCGAGTTCCAGTTCCCATGGGGCTGGGGCGAGCTCGAAGGCATCGCTCAACGCACGGATTACGACCTGGCCCGCCACGCGGAGTTCTCGGGCGAGCGTCTCGAGTACACCGATCCGGTAACGAACGAGAAATTCCTGCCCCACGTAGTCGAGCCGGCCGCGGGTTCGACGCGCACGATGATGGCCTTCCTCATGGCGGCTTACGACACCGATGAGGTCGGTGGTGAGAGCCGGGTTGTGCTGCGCCTGCATCCTCGCCTCGCCCCCTACCAAGTCGCCGTGCTGCCCCTGTCGAAGAAGGACACGCTGGCGCCGGTGTCAGAGGAAGTTCTGAAGCTGCTCCAGCCCATCGCCATGTGCGACTACGACGACACGCAGTCGATCGGTCGCCGGTACCGGCGCCAGGACGAGATCGGCACACCCCTCTGCGTGACTGTCGACTTCGACACCTCGGAGGACAAAGCGGTCACCATCCGTGATCGCGACAGCACCGAGCAGGTGCGGGTCCCCATCGACTCACTGCAGGCGGAAGTGGGTTCTCGGCTGGCTGGATAGCCTCCCCGCATGCCTCTGGTCTACGCGTTCGACCACAAGCACCGGCGGGCTCCCATGGAGCTGAAGGATCTGCTCGGCGGCAAGGGAGCCAACCTCGCCGAGATGACATCCGTGCTGAAGCTGCCGGTCCCGCCGGGATTCACGATCTCGACCGACGCCTGTCGGGAGTACATGCGGAGCGGCTGGCCCAAGGGCCTCGACGGAGAGATCGCCAAGCAGGTCCGCAAACTCGAGAAGGAGATGGGCAAGAAGCTGGGCGACGCCGGCGATCCTCTTCTGGTCAGCGTGCGTTCGGGGGCGAAGTTCTCGATGCCGGGCATGATGGACACCGTCCTCAACATCGGCTTGAACGACGAGACGGTGGACGGGCTGGCCAAGCAGACCTCCGGCAAGTCAGGTGAGGACGGCAGCCGTTTCGCTTACGACTCGTATCGCCGGCTGATCCAGATGTACGGCCGCATCGTGATGGGGGTAGATGGCGAGCCCTTCGACCGCCTGCTCGACACCGCAAAGGACTGGGACGGAGTCGAGTCCGACTCCGCCATCTCAGCTGAGACTCTGCGGCGCCTCCTGGGCCGGTTTCAGGATGTGGTCCGGAAGGAGTCAGGTCGGCCCTTCCCGCAGGATCCCGAAGACCAGCTGCGCGGCGCGATCGAAGCGGTATTCCGGTCGTGGAACGGAGCCAGAGCCAAGGCCTACCGGCGGCGCGAGAACATCGCCGACGACCTCGGTACCGCGGTCAACGTTCAGGTCATGGTTTTCGGCAACCGCGATGACTCCTCGGGTACCGGTGTCGGATTCACGCGCGACCCTGCGACGGGAGAAGCCCAGCCCTACGGCGACTTCCTGGTGAATGCACAAGGTGAGGATGTCGTCGCAGGGATCCGCAACACCGAGACACTCGAGGATCTGGCCCGCCGGTTCCCGAAGATCCACTCCGAACTGTTGGCGATCTTCGACCGGTTGGAGCGCCATTACCGCGACATGTGCGACACCGAGTTCACAATCGAGCAGGGCAAGTTGTGGATGCTCCAGACCCGTGTGGGCAAGCGAACCGGCGTCGCGGCGTTGCGCATGGCCGTCGACATGACCAAGGACCGCCGCATCAAGTTGTCACGCGAAGAAGCCGTGGCGAGGGTGGACCCGAACGTGCTGGATCAGGTGCTGCACCCGCAGTTTGCGCCTGGTTCCTTTGACGTGCTGGCCAAGGGGCTGGCGGCGTCGCCCGGAGCCGCCGTGGGAGCCGCCTGTTTCTCGGCTGATGCCGCAGCGGCGGCCGCGGGTCGAGGTGAGCGGGTGATTCTGGTCAGAACCGAGACGTCTCCCGAAGACGTGCACGGGATGATCGCTGCAGTCGGGATTCTCACTTCGAGGGGCGGCCTGGTGTCGCACGCCGCAGTCGTGGCGCGAGGCTGGGGCAAGCCCGCGGTCGTGGGCGCCGACGCCCTGGCGATCGGGAGTGACTCGTTCAAAGTGGGGTCCACGGTCGTGGAGGCGGGCGACATGATTTCGATCGACGGGACGACGGGGCAGGTCGTCCTGGGCGAGGTCGACGTGATTTCGACCGAGCCGCCTAACGAGTTCAAGACGCTTCTTTCGTGGGCAGATGCCATCCGCAAGGGCAAGCTGGGTGTGCGCGCCAACGCCGACACCGGCGTGGACGCGAAGACGGCGAGGGACTTCGGGGCAGAAGGAATCGGCCTGTGCCGTACGGAGCACATGTTCCTGGGCGAGGACCGGCTGCCGGTGATGCGTCGGATGATTCTGGCCCGCAGTGAGAACGAGGAGACGGCCGCCCTCGAGGAGTTGCGCAGGGTCCAGAAGGCGGACTTTGTCGAGGTGCTCGAGGCCATGGACGGGCTGCCCGTGACGGTGCGGCTGCTCGACCCGCCATTGCACGAATTCCTGCCGAGGACCGAAGAGCTCATTGCCAAGGAGGCGCGGGGCGATCTGACTGGCGACGAGAGTGCCATGTTGGGCGGGGCTCGTCTGTGGGAGGAGGCCAATCCCATGCTCGGGACCCGGGGCGTGCGGCTCGGGGTGGTCAAGCCGGGCCTCTATGCCATGCAGGTGCGGGCGCTGATGGAGGCTGCCATCGAGCGGGTGAAGGCGGGCGGCAAGCCGATCATCGAGATCATGATCCCCCTCACCGTGACCCGGGAGGAGATGGCCCTCGCCCGTTCATGGGCGGAGGACGCCATTGCCGCCGCTGGCAGCACGAAGGGCGTGAAGCTGAGCATTGGCACGATGATCGAAACGCCCCGCGCCGCCATCCGATCAGACGAGATTGCCGAGGTGGCGGACTTCTTCTCCTACGGCACGAACGATCTGACGCAGATGACCTTCGGGTTCAGCCGCGACGATGTCGAGAGCCGGATGATGCCGCTGTATCTGGAGAAGGGCTTGATCGACCGCAATCCGTTCGAGACGATCGACCAGAAGGCCGTGGGCGAGCTGGTGCTCGAATCGGTGATGCAGGGCCGAAAGGCGCGGCCGGATATCAAGCTCGGGGTCTGCGGCGAGCACGGTGGTGATCCCGAGTCGATCGACTTCTTCTACAAGGCGGGACTTGACTACGTCAGTTGCTCTCCATTCCGGGTCCCCGTTGCCCGGCTGGCTGCGGCACAGGCCGTCCTCGCGTCGGCTTCCAAGTCCAAGAAGAAGTGAGGCCTACCCGGGGTGGGCATTGTTGACGAGGATGTCGCCCGGGTAAAGGAGATGACCGATGCCGTCCAGGTGGTCGGTGAGCATGTCGGGCTGAAGAAGGTCGGCCGGCGCTGGACCGGCTTGTGTCCTTTCCACGCCGAGCGCTCGCCGTCGTTCTCCCTGAACGCCGAGGAAGGGCTCTGGTACTGCTTCGGCTGTCAGGCCAAGGGCGACATCATCAGTTTCGTTCAGGAGATCGAGCATCTCGATTTCGTGGAGGCCGTGGAGAGGCTGGCGTCGCGGGCCGGCATTCAGCTTCGTTACGACAAGGGGGCCGAAGGCCGAGATCGCCAGAAGCGCGAGCGCCTTTACGAGGCCATGGACCGTGCAGTCGACTTCTACCACCAGCGCCTTCTGTCGGGCCCCGACGCCGCGCCAGCAAGGGGGTACCTGCGCTCCCGGGGTTATGACGGCGAGATTGTGAGGAAGTTCCGGATCGGTTGGGCACCGGACGAATGGGATTCGTTGGCGCGCCATCTAGATGTCGACGACGCGGTGCTCCGCGATACGGGGCTCGGGTTCGTCAATCGAATGAACCGCCGGCAGGACGCCTTTCGCGCTCGGGTGATGTTTCCCATCCTGGACAACCGGGATCGAGCGATCGCCTTCGGCGGGCGGCGTCTCGAGGGAGGCGAGGGACCCAAGTACAAGAACTCCGCCGACACGGTTCTCTACGCCAAGAGCCGGACCCTTTACGGACTGAATTGGGCGAAGGGTGACATCGTGACGTCAGGCGAGGCGGTGGTGTGTGAGGGATACACCGACGTGATCGGGCTGCACCAGGCCGGAGTGCCGCAGGCGGTCGCCACGTGCGGAACGGCCCTGACGGAGGAGCACATCCGCATGCTGCGCAACTTCGCTCGGCGGGTGGTGTTGGCTTACGACGCCGACGCGGCTGGGCAGGCCGCGGCCGAGCGCTTCTACGACTGGGAGAAGCAGCTCGACTTGGACCTTGCCGTCGTCTCGTTTCCGTCGGGATCCGACCCGGGCGATATGGCGCGGCGGGATGCACCAGGTCTGAAGAAGGCGGTGTCGGAGGCCAGGTCGTTTCTGGGGTTTCGGCTGGACCGGGTTCTCGGCGCAGCCGACTTGCGCACCAACGAAGGCCGAGCCCGTGCCGCCACCACCGCGATGCACGTGGTGGCCGAGCATCCCGACCCGCTCGTTCGGGACCAGTACTTGATGGAGGTCGCCGATCGCACCCGTTTGTCGGCCGAGCGGCTGAGGGAGCTGGCGCGGGCGCCGAAGCGGGACCGGCGGGGCGAGCCACCTACGCCGCGGGGGCGACCGGCGGGGCCGGCCGAGACCCAGGTGCGTCACGCCGGTAGGCGGGGCCCGGAGCTCGAGGCCTTGCGGCTGATGGCGCATCGGCACGACGAGATCGAAGGTCTGCTGCATCAGGCGCTCTTCGCTGACGAGTTGCACGCGGCTGCGTTCAGGGCGCTGGCGGGGGCGGAGTCGATCAGTGACGCACTGGACCGCGCCGATCCGGGTGCGGCGGCTCTGTTGCAGCGCCTGGCAGTGGAGGAGGCCGACGCCGACCCCGCCGATGTCGCCGCCCTGTTGGCGAGATCGGCGGCGATGCGGCGCTTGGTCGAACTGGAGCAGGAGGCTCGGCGCGGGGAGAGGTCGGGGGAGATCTCTGCGGTGGTCGGTTGGTTGAAGTTGAGCCTGGAGGAACTGGACGAGCCCGAGACCCGTACCGAGGCGACGGAGCGATTGGTAGCGTGGCTGGCGGAGCGGCCGCAGGAGGGCTCGTGATGGCGACACAGGTGGACCGAGCCGACAGGGGCGAGTGGCACTGATGGGTGAACCGCAGCCGGATCCGGTGCAAGGTCCTCGCGAGCTGCCGCCTGGGGTGCCCCCTGAGCAGTTCGCCATGCTGCTGGCCCAAGGCCGGGAGAAGGGGTCGCTCACCCAGGAAGCCCTGATCAAGGTCCTGCGGTCGACCGAGCTGAACCACGATGTGATCGCAAGTCTCATCGACTTAGTGCGGGCCGAGGGCATCGACTACATCGACGAGGTAGTGGCCGAGATAGAGGCCGAGCAGGTCAAGCCCGCCATGGTGGAGGTGCCGCCCCTGGGCAGTCGGCGTAGGCGGCGACCGGGCGGGGGAGCCAGAGCCCTGTCTCCGATTCCCACCGGCGACGGGAGGGCGGCGACTGCCGACTCGGTGAGGTTGTACCTCAAGGAGATCGGGCGGGTGCCTCTGCTGACCGCCGAGCAGGAGGTCGACCTGTCGCAGCGGTTGGAGGCGGGCGAGGAGGCGAAGTGCCGTATTGCCGCGGCCGAGAGTGGTGCCGAGCAGATGAGCGAAGCCGAGCTGGCCCACTACGCGTCGTTGCTCTCCGACGGGGAGGAGGCGCGTCACCAGCTGATCGAGGCGAACGTGCGGCTGGTCGTGTCGATCGCCAAGCGGTACCGCAAGCGGGGCATGGCGTTCCTGGATCTCATTCAGGAGGGGAACATGGGCCTGATGCGGGCGGTCGAGAAGTTCGACCACCGCCGGGGGTTCAAGTTCTCGACTTACGCGACGTGGTGGATCCGCCAGGCGATCACCAGGGCCATCGCTGATCAGGGCCGCACGATCCGGATACCGGTTCACATGGTCGAGTACATGAACAAGGTGTCGCGGGTGCAGCGCCAGCTACTTCAGGAGCTCGGTCGAGAGCCGACCGTGGAAGAGGTCGCGGTGCGGGCCGAGTTGCCCGAGTCGCGGGTTCGTGAGGTCCAGAGGATCCGTCACGACACGATCTCGCTGGAGCAGCCCGTGGCTGACGGGGACGACTTCAGTCTCTCCGATGTCCTTGAGGACGAGGGCGCGGTGATGCCAGCCGACGCAGCCGCGTTGGTGCTCCAGAAGGAGGCCGTCGCCAAGGCGCTGTCGGAGTTGACCGACCGCGAGCAGCTGATCATGCGTCTGCGTTACGGCTTGGAAGACGGGCGCATCTGGACGCTCGAAGATGTGGGGCGCAAGTTCGGGGTGACCCGCGAACGAATTAGGCAGATCGAAGCTAAGACGCTGGCGAAGTTGCGTCACCCCATGCGCAGCCAGCAGCTGCGCGGCTTCTTGGAAAGCGAGTAGAGCCCGCTACTTCGGTTGGTTGCGGCTGGCGAAGCCGGCGTCGGTGCCCGTGCTGGTGCCGGAGCTGGTGCCGTCCTTGTTGAAGGCACCATCCACGAGATCCTTGGCACGGTCCATACCAAGGTCTGTCGCCGCCTTGGCCTTGTCCGCCACCGTCTCTATGACGTCGGACTCCTTGGCCCGGCCCATCCACTGGTTGATCTCGTGGTACCGCTCGCGGCCCGCCTTGGCCCCGAGGTAGTAACCCGCACCGAACCCGACCAGCACTCCCAATCTGAATCTCATACCTGCATCTTTACCTGTCACAGCCCATCCTTAAGATAGAACTCATGTTCGGACCCCTTTTCGAGCAGTAAATGGGCTACCGCGGCAAACTCGCCGAGCAAGGCCAGGCCCGTGATCTACGCGCCCAGGGGTACAGGTTGTACGAGATCGCGGCCGAACTGGGCGTGTCCAAGTCGTCCGTGTCGCTCTGGGTCCGGGACGTGCCGTTCGTGCCGAGAGATCCGAATTACGGTCGCTGGCGGGTCGGCCGCGGACCTACCAAGTCGATGCTTCGTAAGCAGGAAGAGATCGAGCGGCTGCAAGCGCAGGGCCGTGAACGAATCGGTCGGCTGACCGAGAAGAAGTTCTTGGTTGCGGGCGCGGCGCTCTATGCAGGCGAAGGTTCGAAGCGCGATGGCCACGTCGGCTTTGCCAACAGCGACCCGATGATGATTGAGCTGTTCTGCGCCTGGCTCCGACGATTCTTTGACATCGAAGAGTCGCGGCTGAAGGTGTATCTGTACCTACATCAGGGCCTAGACCTCGATGCCGCGATCGAGTTCTGGAGCGGGCTGACAGGAATCCCGCGCGCTCGCTTCGGCGCTCCTTATCGGGCGGTACCGGACCCGTCCATTCGCACCTCCAAGCACCCGATGGGTTGTCCGAGGGTGTCCTACACGTGCTCACGGACTCACCGAGCCATCATGGGGCTGGTGAGGGCATTGCTATCGTGTGAGGCTCTTTCCGGGGTAGCTCAATTGGCGGAGCAGGGGATTGTTAATCCCAAGGCTGCGGGTTCGAGTCCCGCCCCCGGAGCCAACCCCTGACCCCCAGAGCCATCCCGGCTCGTTACGGCGGGGCCTCGGGCCCGTAGCTCAGTGGTAGAGCAGGGGACTCATAATCCTTAGGTCGCAGGTTCGATCCCTGCCGGGCCCACCGTGGCTGTCGTGCTGGCTGCCAGGGTGGCCGGTGGCAGGATGCGTGACCATGTCGGAGGAGTCAGCCGGTCCCCCGGCAGGCGTCGATCGGTCGGAGGGCTTTGGTGAACGGCTGCTCGGGACGCTTATCGACCGGGCGCATGAGATGCCCCCACAGCTCATCGCCCCCTTGGTCGCCGAGGTCATCGGCGTTATAGGCGGCCGCGACGTCACCGTCTTGCTCCAGGACTACGACCAACTGAGCCTCGTGGCGTTGCCGGGGCAGGGCCTGTTGGTGGAAGAACCGAGGCCAATCGACGGATCCTTGGCGGGGCGGGCGTTCCTCGGCGACGATCTGGTCGAAGAGGAGCTGGCGCGAGGCGTGCGGCTCTACGTGCCGATGTTGGACGGCACCGACCGTGTAGGGGTATTGGCTTTCACCACGGACCACTGGGATGAGCACGACCGGCGGCTCGCGAAGCGCTTCGCCGGCCTGCTGGCGGACATCGTCGTGACCAAGGGCATGTATACCGACCGCTTCTTCCAGGCCCGGAGGCGCCAGCCAATGAGCCTGTCGGCCGAGATGCAGTGGGCCCTGCTGCCCCCGCTGATCATGACTACCCCGCAAGTGGCGCTCGCCGGGATCCTCGAGCCCGCCTACGACGTAGCCGGCGACAGCTTCGACTACGCCCTCAACGACGACGCCCTGCACGTGGCCGTGGTCGATGCCATGGGCCACGGCCTGGACGCCGCCGTGATGGCCGCCGTCGCGATCGCGGCCTATCGCCACGCCCGCCGGGACGACGTCGTTTTGGCCGACCTCTATGCAGCCATGGACCGTGCCATCTCCGCCCAGTTCGACGACGAGCATTTCGTCACTGTGCAGATGGCCTACCTCGACGTCGGTTCCGGACTGCTGCGATGGGTCAATGGCGGACATCCCCATCCGCTGCTCGTGCGTGGGGGCCGGGTCGTCCGCGCCTTGGACAGCCCCACCACCCTGCCGCTCGGCTTCGGCGGAGCCGACCCCCAGGTGAGCGAGGAGCGGCTGGAGGCGGGTGACCGAGTGCTGTTCTTCACCGACGGGATCATCGAAGAACACCGAACCGGGGGCGAGCTCTTCGGCGAAGCCCGTCTCGTCGAGTTCATCGAGGAAGTCTCGAAGGAAGGAGGGCCCGTTCAAGAGACCGTGCGCCGGCTGTCCCACGCTCTCAAGCGCGCCCGAGGAGAGATCACCAAGGACGACGCCACCTTGTTCCTGGTCGAGTGGCGCGGCGGGAGTGCCGACCACCTTGCACGCGTCGACGTGACTCCCAGAGGATCCGGCGCGGAGGCATGAGGGCGGCCAGCCCACCCCGCGCTATCGACGCGGTCGTCTTCGACTTCGACGGCGTCATCCTCGACACCGAGACGCCGTTCTTCTACGCCTGGAGCGAGGCCTACGCCCAGCTGGGCCTCGAACTCACGGTCGAGGAATGGTCCACGTGCATCGGCACCCACGGCGGCTTCGATCCGTTGGAGGACCTCGCAGCCAAGGGAGCCGAGTTCGATCCGGACGAACTCCTCGGCCGGGTCCGCGCCCGGAAGAATGAGCTGACTCAAGAGGACATCCTCCTTCCTGGTTTCCGGGAGTGGCTCACCGAAGCTCCCCAACTCGGCCTCTCCGTCGCGGTCGCGTCTAGCTCCACCCACGACTGGGTCAACGGCCACCTCGTGCGCCTTGCGCTGGCCGATCAGTTCGGGCACATGAGTTGCCGCGAGGAGGGCGTGCCCCCCAAGCCCGCTCCCGACCTATATCTGCGGGCCTGTGGGGCCTTGAACGTCGACCCGAGCCGGGCCCTCGCCGTGGAGGACTCGCCGCACGGCGTGACGGCCGCCAAGGCCGCAGGCATGTACTGCCTCGCCGTGCCGCACGAGCTCACCTCCGGACTCGACCTCGCCGCCGCC